>CALHBU010000218.1 GCA_937930655.1 uncultured Acidimicrobiales bacterium
GCCTACATCCGCTACAACGACGTTCGGGTACCAAAGGAGAATCTGTTGGGGGAGCGGGGCGGCGGCTTCGCGGTGGCCCAGACTCGCCTTGGTGGCGGCCGCATTCACCATGCCATGCGTACCAGCGGCAGGGTGCAGCGGATCTTCGACATGATGTGCGAGCGAGCTCTCAGCCGGAACACCAAGGGTGAGGTTCTTGGCCGCAAACAGATGGTGCAGGAAATGATCGCCGACTCCTGGATCGAGATGGAGATGTTCCGGCTCTTTGTGATGCGTACCGCGTGGCGGATCGACAAGCTCAACGACTATCGCTTGGTCAGGCATGACATTTCTGCGGTGAAGGCTCAGATGCCGACCGTCTACCGCAATGTGGCCAGCCGAGCGCTGCAGATCCACGGTTCGCTCGGCGCGTCATGGGAGATGCCGTTCGGCAAGGAGGTGATCGAGTCGTTTCACATGGGGCTGGCCGATGGCCCGACCGAGGTCCACAAAGTGCAGGTGGCTCGTCGGGTTCTGGACCAGTACGTGCCGTCGGATGACATGTTCCCGACGATGCACTTGCCCCGTCGTCAAGCAGCGGCCGAGGCCAAGTACGCCGACGTACTCGAGCGACATCTGCAGACGCTCTAGTAGTCGTCGACCGCCCAGAGTGGTAAGTCGAACGACTCAAAACTCGTAGCCGAATGGCTCATGCCGTTTGACTTACTGCCGACTCGGAAAGGGTGACCGCCCGATGTCGTCCCAGTATGCTGCAACAACGATGGTGGCGGGTCGTTTTGGTGGCGAGTGTGCTTCTGCTGCTCGGATCAGGCTCGCTCATCGCCCAGTACCCAGGCACGTCGGGGGTGCTGAACGTCGATGATTCGTCGCGATGTCGATGGACCTTGTCCGGGACCGGTTTCGCCCCCGGAGCCACCGTCACTCTGGAATCAACGAGAGGGGTTACTCCCCTAGGCACGGCGGTCGCTGATGCGACCGGCGCCTTCTCCTTCGTCTTCATCGTCGACAGAAACACCCGGCTTGGACGGCAGACCTTCTCCGCCACAGGACTCAATCCACTGGGCGGTATTCACACGTTGTCAGCAAGCGTGGTGGTGAAAGGCGGTTGTAGGGCTGGAGATCCGACCGACGAGGCGGGCTTCATCGGCACATCCTTACCGCCACCGTCGGTTCCACCGGGAGCTGGACTCTCAACGGCTACTGCGCTGGCCTTCTTGCTGGCCGCGGTAATGATCGGGTCCCGTTCAGGTGTCGGGAGCGCCCGAGTATGACATTGGAATCTCGAACGGCTGTCGCCCCGTCGTTGAGGGTGCCATCGCTGCGAGCTCACCTTACGACCGGCCCATCGGGGCTCCTGGTGGGCGTTGCTGTCGGCAACGTTGGCAACGTGCTGTTTCACCTTGTTGCTTCTCGAGGCCTGCCGGCCGGTGACTACGGGGCGATGGGAGCTCTGCTGGGGTTTCTCCTCGTCTTTTCCGTTCCAGCGTCGGCCCTCCAGGTAAGTCTCACGGCTGAAGCCAGTCGCCATCGTGCTGCTGGCCGAGCGGTCAGCGTGAACGTACTGCAGGGCCGATTCCTCCGGGTGGGTCTTGCATTGGGATGCGTCGTCGCAGCCGCGTCGTCCCTCATCGCCCCTCTTCTTCATCTCACGAGTCCGTGGGCCGTTATTTGGCTCGCCGGCTGGTTGGTTGCCGCAACGGCCGGTCTGGTGCCACGAGCTGTGCTCTTGGCTGACGAAGCGTTCGCCAAGGTGGTCACAACCGTTCTCGTGTCAACGACAGTCAAGCTTCTCGGCGGAGCGCTTTTGATCGCCGGTGGCGGTGTGGAACGGGCCATGTTCGCCGTCTTCGTAAGTGAGGTCGTGCTCTTCGTCCTGTTGCACGTTCTTCTTGGCCGGTCAGAGAGCAACGCATGGAGTCTCAACCTCCGTCAGGCTGACTCGTCTCTCTCGATGATGGCGTTCACCGGCCTCTGGTTGCTGGTGGCAACTGACACCGCCCTCGCTCGCTACTTCCTCGATGACCTCGCCGCTGATACCTATGCCGCGGCTGCAACCATTACCCGACTCATGCTCTTCGTACCCCAGGCCCTCGCTGTTGGGTTCTTCCCCCAGCTCGTCCGGGCCGAAGCGGCGGCTGCCCGCCGGCTTGTGACCAAGCTCGTAGTCATCGTCGGGATCGGAGGAATCGTTGGAACCGGGGTCATAGCGGCATCATCCAAGGTGCTTGTGCCGATGCTCTTCGGTGGGGACATGACGCCGTCAGCTCGGCTCGTTGTCGTGCTGGGCTTGACCTCGACTGCTGTCGGCGCCGTGAATCTCCTCGTCCACTATCACCTGCCTCGGGCCCGACCGAACGCGTTGGCCGGCTGGGGAGGACTTGTGGTCTTTTGCGTCTTGATCCTCAGTTGGAATCAGACGCCCGAGGCCATCGCCCAGTCCTTGTTGGTAGCGGTGTTCGTCGCGCTGGTGCTGGCTCGCCCCGCCGCCATCCAAACTCCAGTCGAACCCAAGCTCAGCGACGTCACCGACATCTCGCTCGGAGGCACGGATCTGTCGTTCGTAGTGACATACACCTCGGATTACGCACACCAGTTGCTGAACACGATGGTCGAATGCATTTCGATGGCTGACGAGTTGGGCAGGACGGTCGAAATCGTTGTTGCTCGAAGCAACTCAGACCTCTCGAGCGACGACATCGATGTTGTTACTTCGGTTCGGTGGCCAGGGGTTCGCTTTGTTCCGCCGGGGTCGCGAGCCCGAGAGCATGCTCTTCGTTCTGCCAACGGCAAGGTGGTTGTGCTGTACGACGCAGACGCCGAGGCAGAGAACGCAATTGACACCGTGTTGTGGATGCTCGACACGTTGGAGGCGTTTCAGGCAGAAGCAGTGGTGGGCAGTCGGCAATCGAGGGGCGAGAGGACCTGGCGTACGGACTCCTCGCCGTCTGATTTGTTACTGATGTTCCGTCGCCTGGTTGTTCATCCTCAGCTTCCCGACGACAGAAGTCCGGTCAAAGTTTTCGAACAACGAGCGTTACAAGCGGCGCTCGACACGGTGGGGTCCTCCGGCGGGGAGCTCGATTTCGAGGTTATGGCCGCGCTTCGACTTCGACGATCGCTCGTTGTCGAGATCCCGTACGGCGGCCGTCGTCCGTCCCGTCCTGTCACCACGACCTCGGTGGTGAGCGCGCTGGCCGATGCATTCCGGGTGTCGATTCGCACCCATGTTCGAACGTTCTCGTTGCGTCAAACCAGCGACGTTGGGGACCGAGCGCTTTCCCAACAGGCGGTGGTGTGATGCGAGTTCTGATCTGCAACTGGCGCGACCTGGCTCACCCACGAGCTGGTGGGGCCGAGGTCTATACCTACGAGGTTGGTCGACGTTGGGTTGAACGAGGCCACGATGTCACGTGGTTTTCCAGCGGGGTCGAGGGTCAGCCTGCGTTAGACACGATTGATGGCATTCGGATTGTCCGGGCTGGGACCCGGCTCTCCGTCTACCGGGAAGCACGCCGTTTCTACGAGTCACTACCAACTGGATCGTTCGATCTGGTGATCGACGAAGTCAACACCCGACCCTTCATGTGTCACACCTGGGCTGACAGAACTCCGGTCGTTGCGCTCACCCACCAGGTGGCACGCGAGGCGTGGTTCACTGAGATGCCACTGGCTGTTGCGTTGGCAGGCCGTTTCTTTCTGGAACCATTCTGGCTGCACCAGATGCGTCACGTACCGACGATGACGGTGTCAGCGTCGAGCCGGGACAGTCTGCTGGCCTACGGCGTACAGAGGGTCGTCGTGGTGCCCGAGGGCATCGAAAGTCTCACGGGAACGGGGAGACCCAAGGAGTCGCGCCTCACCTTGGCCTTCGTTGGCCGACAATCCAAGAACAAGCGACCCGATCATGCCATCGCCGCCTTCGAGCTCGTACGTCGGCAGCACCCCGACGCCCAGCTTTGGGTGATTGGCACCGGGCCAATCGAGGACCGCCTCAGGCGTCGAGCAGTCCCGGGCGTCACGTTCTTTGGTCGACTCGACTCGAGCGCCAAGAATGATCGTCTGGGTCGGGCCCATGCGCTGTTGGTTACCTCGACTCGTGAGGGCTGGGGATTGGTTGTCGACGAAGCCGCCAACGTCGGAACCCCGGCGTTCGGCTACCGGGTCGGTGGGTTGACCGATTCGATTCCGGGCGCCGGTGGGGTCCTGACTCGGCCCACTCCGGAGGACCTCGCCGAGGCTGTATGTCGAGCCGCACCGGTGCTGACCAGTGTCGAGACCGGGTCACCATGGCGGGGAGCGGCCCACAGTTGGGATGACGTGGCTACCCAGGTTCTGTCGTCTGCTTTGAGAATCGCCCAGTCGTTCGATCCACACACATCGTTGCAGCAGGCTGAAGCTCTGAGGGTGCGCCATGGCTGATTGGTTATCTTCTAAGGACCCTGTGGGAACGATCGTTGTGCCTACTCGCAACTCGGGCCCATTCCTCGAGGCTTGCCTCGCCAGCATTCGAGATCAGACCGTGCTGGTTGAGCTGATCGTTGTCGACAATCATTCTGACGACGACACCTGTGTCATCGCCCGTCGATTCGCCGATCGAGTTGTAGTTGCCGGGCCAGAGCGAAGCCGCCAGCGCAACATCGGGCTGGAGTTGGCAAACACCGACGTTGTGGCGTTCATCGACAGCGACATGGTGCTCGAACAGCGAGTGATGGCGGAAGCCATCAGTGTCCTTGCCAACCCGCTCAACCTTGGCGCCGTCATCCCGGAACGGGCATTTGGCAAGGGCTTCTTCGCCCAGTGTCGAGACCTCGAGAAGCGTCTCTACCTCGACAATTCTGATGTTGAGTCGGCTCGAGTCTTCCGCACAGCCGAGGTGCGGGCCGTCGGTGGGTATCGGGAGGATCTTCGTGCCGGAGAGGATTGGGATCTGGCCGATCGAGTTGCCGGAAGTCAGGTCGACCGAACCTCGAGCATCATCTGGCACGACGAGGGCAGCATCGACCTACGTTCCACCTTCAAGAAGAAGCGCTATTACGGCCGGTCGTTCGCCACCTACCTCTCGGTGCGGACTTCTGGTCATCATCGGAGCCTCGGCCGACCGGCTGTGCTTGCTCGTCCTGATCTTTGGGCCTCTCCATCGCTGACGTTAGGGCTGGCAGTCCTGAAGTCAATCGAGGTCGCGGGGTTGTCGGTCGGTGTGCTCGAGAGCAGGTGGTCCTCGTGACTACGAAGCGCTGGGTTCCCTCGCAAGCGACGATGATTGGTCATGTGCTGCCCAGCATTGCCAGCGCCTTCCTCGTCACGAGGTGGACGCGGCAGGGCCATCACATCGCAGCTGGCGACGTCGCACCTTTCATCCGGACGAGCACCTCGTCTGAGATGACGTCGTTGTGGAATCACCAGGTCACAGGTGCAGGGTCGACGTCGGTCGAGATCGTCCGATTGATCGAGGTCGCTTTCATCCAAGGCACTTCCGCGCTCGGCGGTTCCAACGAGCTGGCCCAGGCTGTCTTCTATGCCGCGTGTGTAGCGCTTGCCGCTCTGGGTTGTTCTCGCTTCGTTGCGACCTTTGTCAAAAATTCCTGGATTGTCGCCCTCGGCGGTCTGCTCGGTGTCGTCAATCCCTTTGTGCTCGTGCAGTTGCCCAACCCGTTGTTCCTTGTCGCTATCGGGGCCATCGGACTGCTGATCGCGGAGTTGGCGGGACCAGCTCGGGGTGGACCCGTCTCCATGGTGCGTTTGGTGTTAGCCACCGCACCGATGGCCTACCTGGCTCTCAATCCTGCGTTGTTAGCCGTTGCCGTTGCTTCTGTTTTGGCCTCGATCGTTTTCCTGCACCGGTATGCGGGCGCCGCCTTCGTTCAGAAGTTGACGCCCTTCTGGTTGCGAGCTTTTGGTTGGAGTCTCGGGTTTCATATGTGGTGGTTGGTGCCTGTCGTCTATGTCAACCTCCTCGGAGCCGAAGGTGCGTCTTTTGGTGCTGAGACCAATGTCGAGGCCTGGTCGTGGTCTCACACCCAGAACAGCGTGGCCAATGTTCTTACCCTGACCGCTCATTGGGGTTGGCCGATCGATGCCATCTTCCCCTGGGCATCCGGCCTCGACGGATTTTACGGCCAGATAGCTCGATGGGCCTTGCCGTTGGGTGCGCTTGCGGCACCTGTGCTGGCTACCGGAAAACGAAAGCGTCTGGCTATGGCCATGACGGGATCGGTGCTGACCCTCGTTTTCGTGGCCAAGGGTCTTCACGGGCCCTTTGGGTCTGTAAACCTCTTTCTGTACGAGCATGTACCCGGCTCGTGGCTTCTCCGGGAACCGGCGAGCAAAGTTGGCCCAGTTCTTGTGTTGTTGCTGGTTGCTCTGTTCACCATTTCCCTTGACGAGGCTTCCACCCGCTGGACCGAGCAACCACGGCTACGTTTCGTAGCTGCCGCTTTCGTTCTTGGTGCGTTGACCTTCCCGTGGCCATTGATAAGTGGGTCGGTCATCCCCGATGATCGAGGCGAATTGCAATCGATGCATGTTGCCATTCCCGACGGGTGGCTTGAAGCAGCTGAGTCCATCAACGCCTCAGAACGTGATGGCAAGGTATTGATGTTGCCCGGCAACGACTTCTATCAGGTCACGACTTCGTGGGGCTATCACGGCGCCGATGCGGTACCTCTGCAATTGCTCGAGCGTCCGGTCATTCAGCGCTATCCCGGTGGCTACTTCGATCTTCAGCCCGGTTTCTCAGCCATTCTGAGTCGTGTAGAAAACGAGTTGGTTGATGGTTCTCCCGCCGAGGCCCGTCGGCTGATGCAGGCTCTTGGTGTCTCCCACGTGGTCCATCGCCATGACGTGAGACCAGGACCAATGGCCGCGACCTACGCCTCCGATGTGGAGGTTGCCGCCGGGCTGACGGCCATCGACGGGCTTGAGTTGGTGACGTCGAATTCGATGGCTGACGTCTATGAGCTCACCGTGGTCGATGGCCTCTTCGAGATCGACCGTACGCTCGTTGCCTCGGCCGGAGACCACGATGACTTGGCTCAAATTGTCGGTGGCCTGGAAGCCGACGAGGTACTTGTGGACGACCCCGGGGCCGCCGATTCTCTGGTCTGGCGTAGCGATGCGATCGATGATTGGTTCGACTTTACGCTCGAGCAGCCGGGTATTTACCGGGTGCAGGCCCTGCCCGGCCCTCGGACGGTCTATCTTTCGGCAACTCAGCGGGCTGGTCAGTGGGATGTTGTTCTCGAGGACCGATCCCTGCTCTCGCTGGATGGTGAACTCCTACCATCGGCCGAGCCATCGGTTTTGCCGCTCGACAACGAGCCCCTCGCAATCCGCCACGATGGAGATCTCCTCTTGTTTCGCCAAGACCTGGCCCTGGCAGTCCAGCCCGGCGACGAAGTTGAGTGGCTCTCGGGCCGCAACGGGGGCCAAGCAACTGAGTTCGGTTCGGCGGTCGGTGACTGCAACCGCAGCGACGATCGAAGCCTTGACGATGTTGGCATCTCGATCGAGCAGGCCGGATCCGTTGTCTCGCTTGCTGCGGCTGAGCACGCGGCCTGCGTATTCGCCGAGCTGGGTTCGGCCCAGGGGCCGGTTGTAGTGGAGCTCGATTACCGGGCAATCACAGGCGATGGTGGACGGCTGTGTATCTACGACGAGACGGACCGCCGATGCCTCGTCGATCAGCGCCTGGAAGAGAGTGACGAGTGGTCGACCGTGCGAGCTGTGGCGGATCTGGCGCCGGGCCACCGACACCAGGTCTTCGTGTATGCAGTCGGGGATGGTACGACCGTGAGCCAGGTCGACTACCGAAACAGCAGATTTATCGAGCTCGAGACGACTGAGACAGGTCTCGGCGATGAATCGGGGACCGAGGTCCAGTTGACGGCCGGGCCCCACACGCTCCGAGTGGAGCAGCCGACGCCTGCGACCTTGCGGGACGGATTCAGCGAGGTCAATGACTGTCACCGAGTTGATGACCTGACTGTTTCCGAAGCCGGACTGTCGGTGACGGTCGAGGGGAGTGTCGTTCGGTTGGCGGCTGACGTGCACAGTGCTTGCACCAACGCCGAGCTCTCGTTGGAAGCCGATCGGCAGTACGAGCTTTCCTTTGACCATCGAACACTGAATGGTCAGTCCGCTCGATTCTGCCTCTGGCTCGAGGATCTCGGCCGGTGTGTCGAGGCCCCACCGCTGGAGCGGGCCGCCGATTGGCAGTCCTACCGCACGGAATTCGAGATAGACGACGACGCCGGACCGGTTCGCCTCTTCTTGTATGCCGACGCCAATGATCTCACCGCGCGGACGATCGTGGAGTTTCGCGATGTCGCCGTCCATCCGAGCCCCGAACGTTTCGTCCGAATTGATCGTCTCGACGCTCCGGATCGTGTGCCTCCCGAACTTGTTGTGTCGGCGGAAGGGCCCGGCGCATTTGCCATCGAGATCACAGGAGCTGATGGCCCATTCGCCCTCACCATGGCCGAGTCATTCGCAGCAGGTTGGCACCTGAATGGGCTACCGGACGGCTGGAGCGCCAGATCGCTCGAGTCGAACGCCTATGGGAATGTCTGGTTGATCGAAGGTTTCGATGACGCGGTGCTCAACGTCAACTACCGCCCGAACCGGATTGCAACGCTCGGTCAACTTGTTTCGCTGATCACACTTGGGGCGACGTTGCTGTTGGCACTCCGACGTTCACGACTAGAGACCGAGTTGGAGAAGGACCGGGCCGATCCCGATCGGCTGCTGAATGAGCTGGTGCCCTCTCTGGCCACGTCGACAACAAAACGACCCACCCGTCGAAGGCGCAGGGTTCTTCAGCGATAGTTGCCTGCGGAATGGAGGTGGTTGCAACAGCCGCGTCTGGCCGCTCCTGGTGCGAGGTCGTAGCCTCAGAGCATGGCCAACATTCGCTTCGGCGCCTTCCTCGCTCCTCATCACCTGCCGGGCGAGAGCCTTGCTCTGCAGATTCAGCGCGACTTGGACTTGGTCCAGATGATGGACAAGTTGGGTTTCGACGAGTTCTGGTGCGGTGAGCACCACTCGACGGGGTGGGAGACCATCGCATCGCCAGAGATGTTCTTGGCTGCCGCAGCCCAACACACTGGCCGGATCAAGTTGGGTACTGGCGTGGTGTCGTTGCCCTACCACCACCCGTTCAACGTGGCTCAGCGCATCGTGCAGCTCGACCACATGAGTCAAGGCCGGGCCATTCTCGGTACGGGTCCCGGTGCGCTGGCCTCCGACGCCCACACCATGGGGATCGATCCCGTGCTTCTGCGAGATCGACAGGATGAAGCCCTTGGCGTGATCAAGAAGCTCCTGGCTGGCGAGCCCCGGTTTAGCTACGAGTGCGAGTGGTTCTCCCTCAACGACGCCAAGTTGCAGATTCTGCCGCTGCAGCCAGTCATTCCCATGACCACCGCATCGATGGTGAGCCCGTCGGGAATGACCTTGGCCGGCAAGTACGGCGACGGTGTTCTCTCGGTCGGTTCGATGTCCGATGAGGGCCTGGCATCGTTGCCGCTCCAGTGGAGTTTCGCCGAAGAGTCAGCGGCCAAGCACAACCAGGTGGTGGACCGCTCCGACTGGCGAGTCATGTTCAACTGGCATATCGCAGAGACCAAGGCGAAGGCCATTGAGGAGGTCGAGCACGGTCTCCTCCGGTGGCACAACGAGTACACCGTCGGCACGCTCCAGCGGCCAGGTGTCCCAACCTTCGACTCGACCAAGGAAGCTGTAGCTGCAATGGCTGACGCCGAGGGATCGGCCATGGTCATCGGCACGCCCGACGATCTCATCGAGCGGGTGCTCGACATGGAGAAGGTCACCGGAGGCTACGGCGCTGCTATTGGTTTCGTGAATGACTTCGCCACCCCGGCCAACACCATGAAGAGTTGGGACATGGTCGCCCGCTACGTCATCCCCGAGGTAAACGGTCAGCTGGACAGCATGCGGGAGTCGAACCAGTTCGTTATCGAGAATCGGGAGTACTTCCTGCGGGCTCAACAGGCCATTCTCAACAAGATCAACGAGAACGATCGAGCAGCCGAGGCGTTCCAAACGGCGGCTACCGGGGCAATGCCAATCGCCAGCCCCAGCGCTCCTGCCAGCCCGGCGGCCGACTGAAGCCCGCACAAGCTTGTCGCTAGTATCGGGCGATGGCGGCCTGTCGAGAGTGTCACAACGAGCTTGGGGCCACCGATCGGTTCTGCTCGTCCTGTGGTGTCGTCGTCGGCGACGCCGACAGTCTTCAGTCCAACGATAGGTTCGAGCTGCTAGGCGCCACCGGAGGGTCGGAAACCGGGTCCGTTGATGTGCAGCGGTCCGGGCGTAATCGAAGTCGTGTTTTTGTCGTGGTGGCGCTTGCCCTTGGCGGTCTTGTGCTGTTCACGCTGCTTCGATCTCCCGAGCTCGACCCTGATGATCCTGAGAACGCAGAACTTCGGAGTGAGAATGAAGGCTCCGGTGGGAACGGAATCGAGGACGACGAGCTCGACAAGTGGACCACGACGACGGAAGGCGATCAGGCAGTCGCCACCCGCCGATCGACCACGTCCACCGTGCCCCTGTTGGCCGACGTCTCCTACATCGGCGATGGTCAGCCCCTACTCGGAGAGGAGACGGGCCTCTATCTCTTCATCGGTGGTGAGTCGAGCAAGCTTCGGCGGATCGATCTCGACACCGGCGAGGTGGTCGAGTATCTCGATCGGGTTTTTCCCAGCTTCGCCAGCGATGGCTACCTCGTCGGGACAAACCCTGACTCGGGACGAGCCAAGGTGATGCTGATCGATGACCCCACAGTGGACACCGGCGTGTTCCTCAACTCCGGCTATTTCTACCCTGGGTCCAGTGCCGCCCTTCCTGGTCCCGAGCCCGGTCAGTTGTGGGTGATCGGCGATGATTTTCCCAGTCCCAGCTGGCGCCTCACCCGGTTGAGCGATGGCGAAGTGCTGCAGGAGATCGAGTTGGCCACCCAGAACTTCTATGGCCCGACGTTGGCTGGTCCGATGGTCGCCGGGTCGCCAAGCGGAGGCATCTTTGACCTTCGTGACGGCACCTATGTTCGGGTTGCCGACGGCACGCCGCTAGCCATCAGTACCCGCTTCGTTCTAGCCGAGGACTGCTCGAGCCCCATCGACTGTGAGCTTCGGTGGCTCAGTAGGGAAACCTGGCAGGAGGTCGACCGCGCACTGCCGGAATTGAGACCACAGTGGGCCCAGCTTTCAGCTGACGGTCGGGTGCTGATGTTCTACACCGACCGGGGCACCGAACTCTTCGATGTTGAGCGGGGTAGAACAGTCGAGGGCGTAGGCGGCGACCCCGAGAACACAGCGGTGTCGCCCGACGGGCGGTATGTCTTTACCAACACGGGCATCCTGAGGATCCATGATCTCGACAGCGATGAGGTCTTCACCCTGGACGGCCTGACCATGCGGGACTGGAGCTCAGGACTGTTCGTCGAGAAGCCCTAGAGATGGCGCTAGGCTCCTGTTTCCTGCGCGGATGCCCGAGTGGTCTAAGGGAGCGGCCTGCAAAGCCGTGATTCGCGGGT
>CALHBU010000219.1 GCA_937930655.1 uncultured Acidimicrobiales bacterium
TTGTTGTCGGCCGCGTACCGTCGGGCGAGCTCGTACCGAACCTCGACGATTTCTCGCTCGAGTTCGATGGTGTGTGGTGTAAGAAGACGCCCATCGGGACCGTGTTGGTACCGCTGGCCATCGACCATCGGGAACACCGGATCGAACGCCTCGGGATGCAACACCATGTTGGCAGTGGCGTCGGCAACATCGGCCACGATCTTCAGGGCCACCCACAGACCGGTGGCCCGCGACATGGCGATGGCGTGCCGACCCAGCTTCAACGCCTCGGCCGGATCGCCTGGGTAAAGCAGCGGCATGTGCATATCGAAGACCACACCGGCCGACGATGACGGCACGGTTGAGCTCTTGGCCGCCGGATCGTCACCGACAATGGCTACCGCTCCACCGTTCATCGAGGTGCCGGCATACACCGCGTGGCGAAGGGCATCAGCAGCCCGGTCAACACCGGGAGCCTTGCCGTACCAGATCCCGACGATGCCGTCGTACTTGCAGTCAGGTTGCACAGAGGCCAACTGCGAGCCCATCACCGCGGTGGCGCCGTACTCCTCGTTCATGCCCTGTTTGAAGACCACCGGCAGCTCAGGAGCTAGCTTGGCCGCCCGCTCGACGGCATCGCCGTAGCCGCCCAGAGGTGAACCCTGGTAGCCGCTGATGAATGAGGCAGTGTTGAGTCCGTTGCGTCGATCGGCCCTCAGTTGTTCCAAGGGCAACCGAGCCAGGGCCTGGATTCCGGTAAGGAACACTTCGCCTTCGTCGGCCAGAAATCGATCGTTGAGCTGGTAATTCTCGATGGCAGTCATTGAGCCTCCGTTACGTCGACAGTACTGCTCAACACAGTCGAGATCGGGGCACTCGTTGGTGTTGGATCAGTGGTCGTCGTGCTCCGTTGGCACCGGCCCATTAGGTTTCGGCCATGGATTTCGGAATGTGTGTCACCACCAAGCTGACTGATGTCGACCAGTGCACCGAGTTCGAGAATCTCGGCCTCGACTCCATCTGGGTGCCGGACAGCCAGATGATCTGGGGCGACTGCTACGCCTATCTGGCCCTGGCTGCTGAGCGAACCAAGCGCATCCGGATCGGCACCGGTGTGTCTGTGGCTGGCACCCGGATCCCACCGGTCACCGCCCATTCCATTGCCTCCATCAACACCATCGCTCCCGGTCGGACGTTCCTCGGCATGGGGGCCGGCAACAGCGCTCATCGCTTCCTCGATCACAAGCCGTTGCCCATCAAGAAGTACGGCGAGGAGCTGCGGGTCATTCGAGGACTGCTGAATGGCGAGGAGGTCGAGTACACCTTCCGAGGCAAGACAGCCCCCACCCGGCTGCTGATGGCCGACCTTGGCTATGTGAACCTCGACGACCACATCCCCATCTACGTGTCGGGCTTTGGTCCGAAGTCCCAGGCTCTGGCCGGGCAGTATGGCGATGGCCTCGTGACCTCGTTGCCTCCTCAGCCCCGGGCAATCGAGCGGGCGCTGACAACGGTAAAAAATGGCGCCGAAGCTGCGGGTCGGGACATGCCGGCCGAGTTCCCCACTGTTTCGTTGACCAATATTGTCATTCTCGACAAGGGCGAAGAGGCAACGTCGGATCGGGTCATTGAAGAGAACGGGGCGTTCGTGATCTCGTCGCTGCACTATCTCTACGACAAGATCCGGCAGTACGGGGGCGAGCCCCCGCACCACCTCCAGGACATCTGGGACGAGTACTCGGCGCTGCTCGAGCAAACGCCGGAACACATCCGACACCTTCGGATCCACGACGGTCACTGCACCTTCCTGCGGCCCGACGAAGCCAAGTTCCTCACCGAGGATCTCATTCGCACCGCTTGCATCGTTGGCACCGCAGGCGAGGTGGTGGAGAAGCTCAAGGATCTCTCCGACGCCGGGCTCGACGAGATCATGGTGCTCCCCAACCCCGACATGCAGGTCAGTTGGGCCCAACGCTTCGCCAAGGACGTCCTGCCCCACGTGAAGTAGTTGAACCGTCCCCGCAGAGCCGCAACTGCGAGTCGGAGGTGCCGAAAACGGCACCCAGGGCTTACGGTTCCGGGGTGTCCGCCGAATCGATGGCGCCCAGCCAGTCACCCCAGTAGAACTTCCACTCCTCCACCAGTTCGTAGGTCGGCAGCTTGGCGTGCTGCACCGTCACCTTGGAGCGGGGACGGCCATCTTTGGTCTCGTTGGCCGGTCCAATCCCGAACTGCGCGACGCCCGGGCCGATCTCGAGACGGACGGCCTTGGCATCGGGTCGGGACCGAAGCCTTGTCGACCGACCGGGAAACAGAGCGGCCCGACCGTCTTTGTCGAGGAGCATGTGCCGCAGCTTGGAAGCGTCGATGGTGATGGTTTTTGTTTTGCTAGCGGTGAAGGTTCCATCGGGCCGCTCATAAGGCAGGCGCAGACCGGTAATCCGCTCGTATCCACCCGTGACTCCCTGAGCCCACCAGGCATCGACACCCAACGCATCTCTAACGTAGGCGGCAATGGCCGTGTGCCCATCGATGCCCTGGGGCCGTTGGTCGAGCAGGTCACACCATTCGTCCCAGCCCCGACCGGTGCCGTTGCGGACAGCGTCATCACTCATCTCCGGTTCGGACTGCCACACTCTCGACCGGTTCTGATTGGCTGCCTGTTCCAGCAGTACTCGACGGGCCGCGGCGTAACGCTCCCCCGTCCTCTCCATACGTTGCCGGATACGACGCTTGAACGATTCTTGCTTCGTCATGCTCACTGCTTCCCGTGCCTGGCAACCGGCAACTCACGCTTGATCCGGCCACCGACACCGTGGTTGGTAGTGGTAGTCGATGACGACAGAACCTGTCTTGGGAGAATCACTGCCGGGCACTCAAGGTCCCCTTTGCCTTCTCGAGTCGGTTGCGTGAGAACCGAACGAAGGTGAGGCGTGGCATACCGCCTACGACTAACGTTAGCAGCGAGACCTCCACGGTCAAGAGCTTCGGCGGTGCAGGCTTTTGTGACCTAACGTCGCTCCCATGAAGACGAAAATCTGCGAGCTGCTCGGCGTTGAGTTCCCGATCCTGGCCTTCACCCACTGTCGCGATGTGGTCGCGGCGGTCACGCGTGCCGGCGGTTACGGCGTGCTTGGTGCCGCCGGCCATACTCCCGAACAACTCGACATCGACCTCAAGTGGATCGCCGATGAGGTGGGTGACAAACCATTCGGCGTCGACATCATCGTCCCAGCCAAATACCAGGGCAAAGAGGAAGGTGGCTTGTCGGTCAAGGACCTCAAGGACATGATCCCGCCTCAGCATCGCGAGTTCCTCGAGGACATGATGGAGCGCTACGACATCCCCGAGCTGCCCGACGAGGACACCAAGACCACAATGGCCGGCGACACCGAGCCGCCGATGACCTACGACCAGGCCGTACCGCTCATGGATGTGGCGTTCAGCCACCCCATCACTCTCATCGTCAACGCCCTCGGCCCACCACCGCCAGACATGATCGAGCGGGCCCATGCCAACGGCGTGCTTGTCGGCGCGCTGGCCGGGAAGAAGTCCCACGCCGTTCGCCATGTGGCGGCCGGTGTCGATGTGATCATCGCCCAGGGCCACGAGGCCGGCGGCCACACCGGCGAGATCGGCACCATGGTGCTGGTGCCGGAGATCGTCGATGCGGTGGCACCGGTACCGGTCCTGGCTGCCGGAGGTATTGGCACAGGGCGTCAGATGGCCGCTTCGCTCGCACTTGGCGCCGAGGGCATCTGGTGTGGATCGGTATGGCTCACCACTGAGGAGGCCGAAACCCACCCGCTGGTGAAAGACAAGTTCTTGGCCGCAACGTCGTCGGACACACTTCGCTCGAGGTCCCGGACCGGCAAGCCGGCCCGCCAACTTCGGTCGTCGTGGACCGACGAATGGGAAGGCGAGAACTCTCCGGGAACCCTGGGTATGCCGTTGCAGCCCATGCTGATCGGGCGAGCCAGCCGACGGATCGATCGGGCGGCCATGAATCCCGAGAACGAGGGGGCAGCCAAGCTGGCCAACTACTTCGTTGGCCAGATCGTCGGCACCATGAACGAAAGCAAGAAGGCCGACCGGGTGGTGTTGGAGATGGTCGAGGACTTCATCGACGCCATGACCCGCGTCAACGCCATGATGGAGTGAGAGAGCTGGAGTGAGAGAGCTGGAGTGAGGGGAGATCGGCAATGAAACAACTAGAAGGACGGGTGGCTGTCGTCACCGGCGGCGGTTCGGGCATTGGCCGAGCATTGGCCCAGGGGTACGGGGCCGAGGGTTGCCATGTCGTGGTGGCCGACGTGCAGGACGACGCCAGGGACGAGACCATCGCCCTGCTGGAGGCCGACGGTGTCACTGCCCTAGGGGTGAAAACGGATGTGACCGACACCGACTCGGTCGAGGCCTTGGCGGCCGCCACCATCGAACGCTTCGGTGAGGTGCACATCGTCTGCAACAACGCCGGCGTCGGCGGGGGTGGACTCATCAAGGATCAACAGCTCGTCGACTGGAAGTGGGTCATCGACGTCAGTCTTTGGGGTGTCATCCATGGTGTCCATCACTTCCTCCCCCACCTACGGGCTGCCGACGAGGCCCACATCATGAGCACTGCCTCGGTTGCCGGGCTCACCGCCGGTCCCGGTCTTGGCCCTTACAACGCAGCCAAGTACGGCGTTGTGGCCATCATGGAAACGCTGCACCACGAGATGGAGCGAGACGACGACTGCAACGTCGGGGTCTCGGTGCTCTGCCCCGGTGTGGTCAACACCAACATCATCACCGCCCAACGAAACCGACCCGACCATCTCAAGCGAGCCAAGAAGACCGGTGCAGCCGGCAAGGACGCCAAGAAGTTCAACAACGCCATCGCCGCCGCGTTGGCCAACGGCATGGACCCATCCGATGTGGCGGCATGCGTTATCGACGCCAACAAGAACAGCCAGTTCTGGGTGCTCTCCCACCCTGAGCATCTTGACGACATCGTGCATCGGAACGAGTCGTTGCACACAGCGACTAACCCGACCCTTAGGGATGGCAGTATTGGCGGCTGAATGCACGACCTCGTAGCGGCTGCCACCATCGAACGGGACACCTTTCGTCTCGAGGTCCACCTCAGGGTCCGGCCCGGCGAGTCGGTCGGGATTACCGGCGACATCGGCAGCGGCAAATCGAGTGTGCTTTGGTTGTTGGCGGGCCGACTGACCCCAGCCAGCGGCGAACTGACCGGTACCGATCCCGGTCAGGTTTCTCTCCTGACGCAGCTCTTCCAGGACGACCTGATTGAGAACCGAACCGGGGTGGAGAACGTCGCCGATGCCATCGAAAGCGTTGGGCCGGGACTCTCCGACTCAACCGAGCACTCCGAGGCCACGGCTCGGACCATCCTGTCCGAGCTGGGGGTCGCCGACCACGTCGTTGATCGCCTGCCATGGACTTTCTCCGGTGCCGAGGCTCAGCGGGTTGCGCTGGCGTGTGCGCTGGCCCCCCGGCCGCCGCTGGTGTTGTTGGACGAGCCAACCGGTGCGCTCGACAAGCGAGGGCGCGCCGCGGTCGCTGGCTATCTGGAAAGCTGGCTCAGCGACTTTACGGGGCGAGCCGTTGTGGCCAGCACCAACCGCGATCTACTCGACCGGCTCTGCGATCGAGTCGTCGAACTCGACACCTGAGGCGCTAACAGGTTGGCCAGTAGCTGAGCGGACGTTGCTCGGGCGGGGGAACCTGCCGATTGGCGAACATCTCGAGATCCTCAGCCAAAATTCGCCTGGTGTCGGCGGGATCGATCATCTCGTCGATGCGCATGGTCCCGGCCGCCTCATAAGGGTTGGTAGCCTCGCCAACCTCGGCCACCAGACGCTTCCGTTCAGCTTCCCGTTCCTCCGGATCGGTGATTCGGTCCAGCTTTGAGCCGAAGGCAACATTGACCCCGACCTCGGGATCCATGAAGCCGATCTCGGCCCCCGGCCAGCAGTAGATGCCCTTGGACGGCATGAGTGAGCCATTCATGGCCTGCCACGCCAGCCCGAATGCCTTGCGGATACAAACGGTAAGCGTCGGCATGGTGGCGTTCTGCATCGCCTGCATCATCCGCATGCCGTTGTGGAGCATCTTGTCGTGCTCGACCCGTTCGCCAACCATGAAACCGGGTACGTCGACCAGCGAGATCATGGGGATGTTGTACGAATCGCAGATCGTCATCATCCGGATGATCTTGTTGCATGCCTCTGGGTCGAGGGTGCCGGCGTTGTAGTACGGATTGTTGGCCACTACGCCGACTGAGAAGCCGTTGAGGCGAGCCATAGCGCATGTGACGTTGGGGGCGTACTTGGGTTGAATTTCGAAGACCGTGCCGGGGTCGCAGATTCGGGCAACCACCTTACGCATGTCGTAGCCCTCGTTGCGTGTGGTGGGCACCATGTCGCTCAATCCCGGATCGGGTTCGAAGTCTCCGATGGGTTCGGTACGTTCCACCTGCTGCCACGCGTTGCTTGGCAGATAGGAAAGCCACCACCTAATGGCTTCGTACGCTTCGTCATCGGTGTCGACGCCCAGATCGATCTGTCCTGTCTTCTCGGCATGGACATCGACCCCGCCGACCTGTTCGAACGACACCACCTCACCGGTGGCGATCTCGAACACCTTCGGTGACGTGACGGCCAACGTGGAGCCGCGAACCATCACCACGTAATCCGACATGGCCGAGACAAACGAAGACCCGCCGAACGATTGGCCAACGATGGCAGTCGCCATCGGTACCCGATGCCGACGCTTAGCCATATCGAAGAGACCGCCCGGCTCGGAGATGCCCTCCGAACCCATCAGATCGGGGATCCGTCCGCCGCCCGTTTCGCCGAAGTGAACGATGGGAATGCCCATGTCGATGGCCCGGTCGAAAAGCCGTTCTTCTTTGCGGCTGCCGACGATGGAACTCGAACCACGAAGCACGGTGATGTCGTCGCCGAAGACGGCAACCGGTCGGCCATCGATGAGCCCGTGGCCACCGATCTTGCCGTCGCCGGGCGTCTCGTCTCGCATGTCCTCACGGATCGAGCGACTGAAGGTGCCTATCTCCCGGAACGAATCCTCGTCGAGCAGTGCGTCGATGTGTTGGCGGACGTTCTTGTCGCCCTCAGCCGCCATTCGTTCAACCTTGTCAACACCACCCATCTCGGTGCGTATGACATCGGCCTTCTGGCGTAGCGCCTCGATGTGCTCGTCTCGGGGAGAGGGATCAGCCATCCCTCTTTCTTACTACCCGATGGCCCGAGTGACCGCTTTGGTCGAGTCGCCGAACGTTGGCAGCCACGACGAGTGACGTCCGAAGCCGCCGACCACGATGATGATGAGGTCTGAAGGGTCGGCGATGATCGGCACCGGGTCGATTCCGGCGAACGGGTCGTCGATCATCTTGGCCATGCCGCCTCGTTCCCACACCTGACGAGACACTCGAGCATTCTCGAACATGTACTGACGAACGTCGTCTTTGCTCAGACCGCCTGACGCCACCACCGCGGCGTGCTCCGGCCCGAAGGCAAGCACCGGGCCGCCGTGGAGGTAGGCGTTGTTGGAGCCCATGTTGGCCAGTGAGCCGGCCATGGTGACCAGGACACCCTCCGGTTCGGTCGAGACGTGGTCGTTGATGTTGTGGGGGTTCTCGCAGCCCACAACGGTGACGGTCGATTGATCGGGATCGAAGCCGTGCTCGACGTGGAGCGGCTCCCACGGGCTCTCGGCCTCGTTCTCAGCAACACAGAACGCGTACTTCGATGGTTGCCCCTGGGTGGATCGATCGAGAATGCCGGGGCTCGCTCCGCCGATGTTGAGAAGGCACAAGCGAACGGCTCGGCCGATAGTGGCGTTGGCTCGCACCCCGGGCCCAAAGGCGCCATACCGGCCATTGAGACCGATCTGATCGGCGATGGGGCCGTTCACAACCAGAAACGGCGAGCACGGGTGAGTGGTGGCCTGCACGGCGAACAGATTGAACTCCGGCTGGAGCGTGGCCTCGATGGCAGCCACCACCACCGGGAAATACTCTGGCTTGCAGCCAGCCATAACCGAATTGATGGCGACCGACTCGATGGTCGCCACCCCCTGACGGGGCGGCATGACGCCGAGCTCGTCGGTCGACTGGCGGTCGACCGCGGCCTGCATTGCCTCCACCCGGGGACGAGTGGGTGCGACCATGGGCAGGCCATCGCTCCAGCCCATGGACTCGAGATGATTGTCGAATGCCTCCTGGCTGTCGTCGGCCAGGTGAACGAGCTCAGCGGCCATCAGCCGCCGAGGTCGGTGGACGCACCGGGAGCGAGCCCGGGCGACACGGCAAAGTCGATGGCGCAGGAGTCGTCGAGACAGAGTTCGCCGCCCTCAAGCCGTCGCTGGGTAAGCCGGGTGAACCGGTCGCGGTGATTGGCTACCACGCTGTCGGCGTCGTCGGTGAGAGCCGCTTCGATCTCATCGGCAATGGCATTGGCCTTTGCTTCGACCAGCGACTTCTGATTGTCGGCCAGCGGGTGGGGAATGGCCACCAGCGGCAAACCGGGCGCTCCCAGCACCTGGGCCTCAGCCCGGCCGAGAGGGCCGAACTCATCGCTGCAAATCACAACGGTGGGGACACCCTCATGCTCGAGTTCAACGGAGTCGTGGACACTCCACGACGTGCAGCTGCCTCAATCGGCGATGGCTAGCACCACCGCATCGACATTGCGCAGCCGGTCCATCACCTCCGGTGGCGATGGCGAGGTAGCAATCTTGAGCTCAGTGGTGAGCTGGAGCTCGGGATGTCGGGCGGTTAGAACGCTGCCGACCGACTGAAGCAGATGGCCGGCGTTGGCCTTCTGATTGTCGAGCAGGGCCACCCTCTTGCCAGCCAAACCCCCGGTACGAGTGGCCAGCGGGCGCTCCTCGACTCGAGTGTCGGCCTGTGGATTCAGGAAATCGACCATAGGAAACGCTAGCGCACCCTGGCCCCGAGCGGAACTGCGAGTCCTCGGTGCGGTTTATGGCGCCGCTGGGTCGCAGATGCCGAAGGGTGCGAGCTACGGGTCGGACAGCACCGCAGTGGCGGCCGAACCGGCGTGGTGGCTGGACCTCGTAAGGGGGCTTGATTCGACGTGGCGGATACCGAGTTGGCTCTCGCCAATGATCTTGAGCTGGGCAAACTCGTCCGGGGTCCACCATCGATGCACCGGTAGGTGATTGGTGGTCGGACGGAGGTATTGGCCAATGGTCACGATGTCGACGCCCACAGCAGCGAGGTCTGAGAGGGTCGAGATGACCTCGTCGAAGGTTTCGCCCATTCCCACGATCAGGCCTGATTTCGTTGTGAGACCGGCCTGACGGGACCGGGCCAGGACGCCGAGGCTTCGGGCGTAGCTAGCCGAGGGGCGAACCGCTCGCTGCAGTCTGGCCACCGTCTCGATGTTGTGATTGAGGATCTCTGGTTTGGCTTCACAAACGGTGGCCAGACTTGAAGCCGAGCCCTTGAGATCGGAGATCAATACCTCGACACCGACACCGGGGACTCGGTTGCGGATGGCCTGCACGGTGGCGGCCACTACGGCCGCGCCACCGTCGTCGAGATCATCACGGGCCACCATGGTGAGGACGGCGAACGAAAGGTCGAGCTTCTCAACCGCATCGGCTATTCGCTCCGGCTCAGTGAGATCCACCGGTTCCGGCTTGCTGGTGTCGATAAGGCAGAAACCGCAGGCTCGGGTGCAACGCTCGCCGAGCAGCATGAAGGTGGCAGTTCCCTCATTCCAACAATCGAAAATATTCGGGCAACCGGCTTCTTCGCACACCGTCACCAGGTCCAAAGAACGCGACACCTTCTTCAGCCGGAGGAAGTCGGGGTCGGTCCGGAGCTTTACCCGCATCCATTCTGGCTTGCGGGCGCTCACATCGAGACCGCCGTGCACACCGGCGTCGGTCATTCGACCTTCGAGGCGTGAGCCAGAGAACGACACCGGGGTGCCGCCCCGATCGGGCTTGATGACCTCACCGGGGCCTTGGCCCAACGAGAAGGCCGACAGATCAGCTGCCGACTGTCGCCAGACAACTTCTTGGCGATCGATGGGCCGACCGGTAGCCAAGTGTTGGGCTGCGTGGGTAGCAACCAAGTCGGTGACTTCCTGCATCGATGCCGTAATGCCCTCAGCGGCCAGCGATGTGACGGCCTTGTCGGGCAGGCCGCACGGGACCATCTTGGAGAACCAGTCGAGATCGACATCGACGTTCAGCGCAAAACCATGCATCGAACGACCACGGCTGAGGCGCACACCGACGGCCGCAATCTTTCTCTCTGATGGAGTGCCGGCGCCGAGCCACACACCGGGGGTGCCAGCCACTCGTTCGGCCGATAGCCCAAGATCATGGAGCGTGTCGATGAGAATCTGCTCGATCGACGAGACATAGGCAACGGTGTCGGCCATACCGCCGCCCCGTTTGCCGGGCACGGTCAGCACGGGATAGCCCACCAATTGTCCTGGGCCATGAAAGGTGATGTCGCCACCGCGATTGACCCGCCGTACGATCGCTCCCTCGACCTCGGGGTCGACCAGCAGATGCTCTTCTTTGCCCCGTACCCCGAAGGTGAAGACCGGTGGGTGCTCAAGCAACAGCAGATGGTCGGCCGAACCGGCAAACAGCTGTTGTTGCAGGTCCCAGGCTTCGTCGTAGTCGACCGAGCCCAACCACCGGATGTTCAGGGGCCGATTGGTCACGCGATCTCGGTCGTCCAGTCCCGCGTCTCGATGATGTCGCGAACCCGAGCCAGGAAAGCAGCGGCATAGGCACCATCGATGGCCCGATGATCCCACGCCATCGCCAGGATGCCGACCGAGTGGATGGCGATGCTCTCGTTGCCGTACTCGTCCTCGACCACCACCGGCTTCCGCTTGATGGCGTCGGTAGACAGGATGGCCACCTGAGGCTGGTTGATGATCGGGAACTGCATCATGGTGCCGTAGCTGCCGGCGTTGGTGAGAGTGAAGGTTCCACCGACCAAGTCGTCGGGCGAAAGCTGTTTCGAACGTGCCCGTCGCGCCACGTCGGAGATGTCGCGGGCAATAGCTCGCATGCGCTTGCCGTCTGCATCGCGGACAACGGGGGCCAGGAGACCCTGGAAATCGAGATCGACCGCGACGCCGAGGTTGACGTAGTTGTGAACCACCAGCTCGCCGTCACCGATCGATGCATTGAGATGTGGGTACTCGCGGAGAGCATCAACAACAGCCCTGGCGATGAACGGCAGGTAGGTGAGCGAGAAGCCCTCCTGCTCCTTAAAGGCTGCCTTGTGAACCTTGCGGATCTGGTCGACGCCTTCGTAGTCGATCTCCATGGCCGTGAGGGTGTGGGCCGACACCGCCTTGGACATGACCATGTGCTCGCCGGTGCGGAGCCGGATATTGGACAGAGGCACAACGGTGTCGCGGCCGGTTGGTTGCACGGCAGGAGCAGGCGCGGGGGCAGCGGCGGCCGGAGTAGGCGGTGCGGCAGCAACCGGGGCTGGCGCAGGAGCAGCCGTTGCAGCTGGCGCCGCCGGGGCTGGAGCCGAAGCAGGGGCTGGGGCTGCGGGGGTTCCGGCTTGGAGCTGGTTGGCCTCTATGTATCGCTGCACGTCGTCTCGGCTGATTCGGCCGCCGAGACCCGTGCCCTCGATGTTGTTGACGTCGACGCCGTGCTCGGCCACCAATCGGCGGACAACTGGTGACAACACGCGCCCCTCGGTACCGCTTGCGGGAGGGGTCGGGGCGGCAGGAGC
>CALHBU010000220.1 GCA_937930655.1 uncultured Acidimicrobiales bacterium
GAGCCAGCATCATGAAGGCTTCCATGATCGGCATGGTGGGGGAGTAGAAGGGGGCCTTCCTGGTTTCGGTCGGAAACCCCATGACCACATGATCGAACACCGCTAGTTCGTCAAAACCGATCTCTTCGATGCCTCTGATAAGGCGGGCAACACCCTCCGGACCCTCCCGGTACATGACACTGGGAAAAACGACAGAGAGCTTCACGTGTCTATGCCTCACCGATGAGGCCGGGTAGCCCCGTCAGATCGGTCAGCTCGTGGTGGTGTTGATGGCTCAGTCGTTCGGCCGGCTGACCGAACCGATTCACCCAGACAACGTTGAAGCCAAAGCTGGAGGCGCCAACCGCATCCCACGCGTTCGAGGACTGAAAGCTGATCTGGTCAGCGGCGACGCCGAGGCCATCGACCGCAAGTTGATACACCCTGGGGTCGGGTTTGAAGATGGAGAGCGAGTCGACCGAGATCACGGCATCGAGGAGCTCGCTGATACCGGCGGAGTCGGCAACCGATTCCAGCATCTTGGGGCTGCCGTTGGAGAGGATGGCGCAGCGGATGCCCTGCTCCTTGAGCTGACGTAGAACTCCAGGAACCTCGGGGTAGGTATCGAGCTGAAGGTAGGCATCGAGCAGCAGCTGTCGTGTCTCGGCATCGCCGACATTGAACTGGTCGAGGCTGTAGTCGAGGGCGTCGGCGGTTACCTGCCAGAAGTCGACGTAACGGCCCATCAGGCTTCTGAGCCAGGTGTACTGCAGTTGTTTGGTGCGCCAGAGCTGTGAAATGTCGTCGGCGTCGGGACCCAATCGCTCAACGTGATGGCGAGTTGCGGCGTGAACATCGAACAACGTGCCGTAGGCGTCGAACACGCACACCTTGGTGTCTGTCATGTTGGTCTCATTCATCGGAGCTCCACCTGTCCTTGCGAGGTTTGGATGATTGCGCTGAGACCCTGCGGTCCCTCGGCCACCTCTACACCGACATCCAAGCCAGAAACGATCGAGCGGATCTGGGCATCGGGATGGGTCACCGTGAGCGAAACAAGTTCGCCCATCTTGGGTTGGGAGAGGGCAGGAGTCGGAGTCGAGCCCCAATCGATGATGAACGGGAGCGAGCCGCCGGCCTTGAAGGCGACGTCGCCGCTGGTGAGCCGCCACGAGATCTCATCGCCGTCGGGCTTCTTCCGGCTCATCGAAGAGATGGGGCCAGGATCGGTACCCAGTGTCTTCATCAGCTCGACCACGTCCTCGACCGGTTCCCCCGGCGACGGGTGGATGGCCCAACCCGCAAGATGCATGGTGGTGGTGTCGTCCAGGCCAAACGGGCGAGGCCGTTTTGGCTCTGGTTGGTCGGGGTCGACCGAAATCACCTCGAAATAGGTGGTGTCATCGAATGTCAGCAGAGCGTTGCGAGACCCCAAGCCGATATGGGGTCCGCCAAATGCCGCCTCGGCCCCGGTGAGTCCCTTGATGTGGGCCACTCCTTCGTCGAGATCGGGCGAGGCGAAGATGATGTGGTCAAGTTCGGGCACGCTTGGACAGTAGCCCCGCCATCGGGCGCACTTCACAGCCGGCGAACCGTCGAGGGCGACTACAGCACCAGGGTGGGCGGACGCAGAGCTTGGAGGTCCGGAACGTCATTCTTCAGTGAAACCGTGGCCGAAATGCTTCGCAGCCACTCGTAGTAGATGGCCTTCACCGAACTCACTCCGGCCCCGGCATCTCGCATTCGGCCAATGCCGATCTCCTCGTCGGAGTCGAGGCTGGCAACGGCGTCTTGTAAAACGACGACTCGGTAACCGTGGTTGAGGAGCCCGATGGCCGACTGGGCGACACAGACGTCGGTTTCGGTTCCAACACACACCGCGGTCCGGCGCCCTGTGGCTTCGACCGCCTCCAGGATCTTCTCATTGTCGACAAGGGAGAAGAAGTCTTTGTCGTGCACGACGGTGTCTGGAGGGAGGGCGTCGAGCACGATCTGGTTCAGGGTTCCCGAACGCTGGATGTCTTCGGCCATGGCAACGACCGGAACGTCGAGGTGATGCGCTGCTTGAGCCAACCATGCGATGTGAGCGACGACCCGCTGCTTCTTTGCTCGGTCGTACTTGTCGAGAAAGCAGTCCTGGGCATCGATGATCACCAGAACAGAGTCTTCCCGCTCGACCAGATGACGTTGGCTGTCCGATCGATTTGCGACGTTTCGATTGCCCACGGTCGTGCTCCTTCGTCGTTTGATGACCGTATCTGACGTCGAGACGGCGGCTTTCGGGATAGTTCTGAACTCAGCTTGTTTCAGTCTTCTTGGTCGCCAGATGGGAAGGCACCTACGGTTCGCACCTGGGAGGCCGTGTGCCAAGTGAGGATCAGTTGAATCAGACCGTTCTGGCATCGATGGTTCCGCCAGCTGGATCACGGTTGACCGTGGTCGGTGGCTGCGGGGGCATGGGACGGGTACTCGTTCGAGCTGGGCTTGAGATCGGCCTAGATATAGCCGTGGTTGACCTTGCTCGGTCCTTCGAAGAATTCCCAGCTCCCGACGGGGTCACTCCTGTCGCGTGCGATGCGACCGATCAAGCTTCGGTGGCGTCTGCCTTCGCTCAGATCGAGGAGACATGGGGAGCCATCGACCACTTGGTGAACTTTGTGGGGTTTACCAAGGAGCGCACGCCGGTGGAAGAGATGGAGCTGGGAGAGTGGCAGGAGATCATCGACGGTTGCCTCACCAGTGCGTTCCTTGTCGCCCGGCATGGCATACCCCTGTTGCGTCGAGGCGACGGCCCGACGCTCATCAACACGTCATCGACGTTTGGTGTTCTGGTTCGACAGGTCGGCTACGGGCCCTATGCCGCGTCCAAGGCAGCCATCATCAATCTCACCCGAGCGCTCTCCACCGAATGCGCTCCTGAGATTCGAGTCAACGCCATCGCCCCCGGACTGGTCGACACCGAATTCTTGGCTGGCGGAACCGGCCGGCAACGTCGAGAGGGCAATCTGGACTTCGATGCCATCGTCGAGGGCATCCCCATGAAGCGGATTGGGCGGCCCGAGGACATCGTGGCCACCGCTCTTTTCCTGGCCAGCCCCGCCGCCAGCTATGTGACAGCGCAAACAATTCACGTCAACGGAGGGCTCTGGTCATGAACGAAGCGGTCATGAGTTCATGGGCAATGAGCAAGAGGAAGTCATGAAGCAGTGGTGGGCAGTACCTGGACCAGACGGGGCGGTCCCCGAGCAACGAGACGTTGAGACGCCGACGCCCGCTGATGGTCAGGTTGTTGTGAAAATGGCTGCGGCAGGGGTGAATCGTGGCGAGTTGATCGGTGGCCGCCAGCTACGGACCGACAACCCCAACGCCAAGCCAGCGCCCTCCGGCATCGAAGTGGCGGGAACCATCGAAGCGGTGGGAGCGGGGGTCGATGGTTGGTCGGTCGGCGACCGGGTCATGGCCCGAGGACAGCGCTGCTATGCCGAGTCGGTGGTTTTGGATGCCGCCGCCCTGATGCCGACCCCGGCTGGCTTGAGTGACGTCGAGGCTGCTGCGATTCCCAACGTTTTCGTCACCGCCCACGATGCCATCGTCACCGCCGCCAACGTCACGGCCGATGACATCGTGGTGGTGACGGCTGGGTCTTCGGGAGTCGGCACCGCAGCCATCCAGATCGTGAAGGCGTTGGGAGCGACCGCGGTGGCCACCACTCGGTCGATGAGCAAGGCCGTCGCCCTCACCGGGCTCGGAGCCGACGCTGTTGCCGACACCTCTGACCCCGACTGGGTGGCGACCATGATCGAGCAGGTAGGTCGGCCGACGTGTGTGATTGACCAGGTCGGTGGCGAGCTCTTCCCTGAGGTTGTCGGCACTCTCGACGTCTTGGGTCGCTACGTCAGCGTCGGTCGAAACGGAGGTCCGGCATCCACCATCGACCTTGACCTTCTGGCCAAGAATCGCCTTTCTCTCATCGGGGTGACGTTCAGAACTCGAACACCGGCCGAGGCGTTGGCGTGTAGCCGTCGCTTCGCCGAGGATCTGCTACCCCTTTTCGATACTGGCCAGCTCCGACCGGTGGTCGACCGTAGCTTTGGGTTCGATGACCTTTCGGGCGCTTACGAATACATGCGCAGCGACAATCAGTTCGGCAAGATCCTGTTGGCCGTATGACAGTTCGGATCGCTCCGCTTCAGCCAATTCCCGACGAGGTGCAGGCTCGGGCAGAAGCTGCCGCTGGCCAACGAGTGCGGCCCGAGGCTCAGGTTTACCGAACCCTTGCCAACCACCCCGATCTGTTCGTCGCGTGGCTGAGCTGGGGAGCACACGTTGTGCGGGGCACAACGCTGAGCCCAAAGCTCAAGGAGCTGGTGATCCTGCGGGTGGCGTTGCTCTGCGACGGCCGCTACCCACTGGCCCAACATGTCAGGATCGGCCGCGACGTCGGACTGGACGATGGGGCGCTCGAACGGGTTACTCAGGACCCGTCCAACGCCGGTTGGGACGACGGGACGTCTGCCGTGTTGTGCGCTGTCGATCAATTGTTGCTGCATCGTCGACTCGACGACCCTCGGTGGAACGCCCTCATCGCCAATCAAGAGGTTGACGGGGCTCTCGATGTCGTCTCGACCGTCGCCTTCTATCGGATGGCCTGCTGGATGCTCAATGCCAGTGGCACTCCCTTCGACGACGACCAGGACGATGCCGGTCTTCAGGTCGCGGGCCGGTTCGAGGCATGCGAGATGGACCTTGACAGCGCCACCCGGCTTCCTGCGCTCGACCTTAAGGAGTGGCCTCAGTCGCTCCTAGACGCCACCGAGAATTGGCCTCGATTCGAGGGAAGGCCGGAACTACGGCGGGCCGGCGTCTACTCCACCTTGGCCCACCATCCTGCGCTGTTCCGGTCGGTCGGTCCGATCATGGCCCACCTGTTGAAAGACAACACCCTCACCGACCCCCAGAGGGAGATCGTGATCGTCCGCTCGTGTCTTCGGGACCGAGGGGCGTATCCCTACCGGCAGCATGTTCGCATTGCCGGCGAACTTGGGGTCGATAGTTCCACGCTCGACCAGCTCCCAAGCTTTGAACCAACCATTCAGTCGGCGGCCGACGCAGCCCTGGTTGCGGCGGTGGACGAGCTTCACCTCACCAATCGCGTTTCCGACGCAACCTGGGATGAAGTTCGTCGTCATCTCGTCCCACAAGCCATCATGGACGTGGTGGCAACGGCGGGGTTCTACAGCCTCATCAGCTTTGTCCTCACCGTGGCCCAGACCCCTCTGGAACCAGGTGCGGTCGACTTGCCAGACCTTCCACCCATTCCCGATCGAAAGAGTTGAACGCCGTGACAACCACCACCATCACCGCAACGCCACTCACCGGCCACATCGGTGCCCGGGTCGAAGGAGTGAAGCTGGCTGAGCTTGGCGACGGTGAGTTCGAGGCCATTCAAACCGCGTTCTACGACAACGGGATGCTGGTCTTCCCCGACCAACACCTCAGCGTGGAGGAACACTCGGAGTACGCGGCCCGGTGGGGGGAGTTCTCACAAAGCCCCTTTGTGAACTACCTCGACGATCATCCCGGGGTCCTCGAGCTCCAGAACAGAGGCAAGGCCGACGCCGTTACCGAAAACTGGCACTACGACTCGACCTTCCTTCCCCAGCCGCCGTCCTTGACCGTCCTATCGGCCCGGAAGATTCCAGTGGGAGGCGACACGATGTGGTCCAGCCAGTACCACGCCTACGACACGCTTTCCGACGGTATGAAGCGCATGCTCGAAGGTGTCCGGGCCGAGTTCGCCGGTACAAGGCTGGCCAAACGGGTTGGCAAGGAGTCCGACATTCCAGCCAGCCTTCATCCTGTGGTTCGCACCCACCCCGAGACTGGCCGCAAGGCGCTCTACGTCGGCCATCCCGGTGACACGATGCGGCGGTTCGAGGACATGACGCCAGAGGAGAGCCTGCCGCTCATCACGTTTCTGTACGAGCATTCCACCCGACCCGACCGGGTCTATCGCCATCAGTGGACCGAGGGCGACATCGTGATGTGGGACAACCGCTGCACCATGCACTACGCGGTCCACGACTACGGCGAACAGGTCCGCGAACTGCACCGGATCAGCATCACCGGCGACACGCCCCGCTAGGCCAGCGACCGCCTGTTGCTACCGGCGAGGCTCCAACGACGCGGTGATCTCGAGTTCGATCAGACCGACGATCAGCGGTGCTCCCACCGTGGTGCGGCATGGGTAGGGAGCCTCGAACACCTCGGTGAAGACGTCGTTCCATTCGGCGAAGTCTTCCAGGTTCACAAGATGGGCATTGACCTTGACCACGTTGTCCAGACTCATGCCGAGGTCGCCAAGAATGTCAGAGAAGATCTGCAGGGTGTGACGGGCCTGGGCACCCGTGCCGCCCGGGATCGCTTGTCCTGTTTCGAGATCGACTCCGGTCAGACCACTGAAATAGATGGTGTTGTCGACCTGGATTGCGGTTGAGGCTTTGATGCCCAGCCGGCCGAGAGCTTTCTCGAGACGGGGCGTGGTTGCGTGGACCTTGATCATCGTCGAACCATAGAGCATGCGTTCTTCTGCTCGTCGGGGGCTAGCTTCTCCGAAGGTAGTCAGGAGCCCTTGTGAGCATTCTTGGTAACAGCGTTGTGCGTCGGGAAGACCCCGCCTTCCTCACGACCGGCGGCCAGTACGTCGACGACCTCAAGCTCGAGGGCGCAGTACATCTCACCTACGTTCGATCGATCGCGGCCCATGCAGCTATCACTGTCATCGACGTTGACGACGCCCGATCGGCGCCGGGTGTGGTGGGGGTGTTCACCGCAGCCGACCTGGCCCAGCTCGGCATGGTGCCAAATGTGCTGCCCATGTTCCCCGAGGAGATGCGTCGTCAGTACCTGGCGGCCGACATCGTCCGCTACGTGGGCGAACCGATCGTCGCTGTTCTGGCCGAGACCAGAGGGGAAGCCGTCGACGCAGCTGAGCTGGTTGTTGTTGACTACGACCTCAAACCGGCGGTGATTGATCTGGAGGAATCAGCCAAGGACGAGACGCTTTTGTTCCCCGACTTTGGCAGCAATGTGCTCAATCGCCTCTCGTCCGAAAAGCAGGCTGATTTCACCGAGTGCGAGGTCGTCGTCGAAGAGCGCATCGTCAATCAACGTCTCACCGCAGCCCCCATCGAAGGCCGCACCGGAGCGGCGTGGTGGACCGACGATGGCCGACTGGTGCACTACTCGGCGTGCCAGGGCGCTCATCCCACCCGGGATCTATTGGCCAAGATCTTCGAGCTCGAGAATCAACAGGTGCACGTGGTTGTGCCCGATGTCGGCGGTGGATTCGGGGCCAAGTCCCGCACCTACC
>CALHBU010000221.1 GCA_937930655.1 uncultured Acidimicrobiales bacterium
TCGAGTTGATGATGAATAGCGTCGGATTCGGCGGCATGGTCCGCGACCTCACCGAGGCACGAAAAGCCGGATTGATGGTTGAGGAAGACCCAACCGCAGTGGCCATGGTCTTGTGGACGGCCGTTCACGGCGTTGCTTCACTGCTCATTTCCCATCCCGAACTCGAATGGCCCGAAGACCTGCTCGAACGGGTGCTCGATCAACACGCATACGGACTCGTCCCTCGCTAGAGCGGCCCAACGGTCACCTTCGTCCACTATCTCAACCACCCGGGAACGTCAGCGCGAAATGACAGACATCGCACTCCACTCCCGGCGAATTGTGCGGCGCAACCGTTCGATAACGCTCGGTGCTACGTCAGACGTTCGTCTCGCGCCTAGAGGATCTCGAACTGGTAGCGCGTGCTCGGAGCATTGGCAAGACGTTTGTCTGCTGTGACGAGTGGGCAGTCCAAGGCTTCAGCGAGGGCGACATGGCACGAGTCATACGCAGTGACGTTGTCGTGAAGTTCCCATCCGCGGCGCAGTAGCGGTGCGGTGGGGTACACGGTCAGGGGAAAGTTCAACAAGTCATCCAGGGCATCCGTTGCTTGTTCTGAAGTCAGCGAGCCGTTCGCTAGCTGGCGCCGTTATCGGTGAGGCCATCGGGAGTAGCCCGACTTTTCTGTGCTTTTTCACAGTGAATTTTGCCGACCGCCGTCCGGCAATTCTGCGAAGGAATTCGCCTAATTCTGCGAACACCCCTGAGTGAGTGAGTTGAGTGAGTGGAGCTGGGGGGAATCGAACCCCCGTCCGCCAAGGAATCATCGACCGCGCTACGACCATTCCCAAGCTACTGGCCTTAGGGCAACCAGTCGGCTGGGTCCAATGGTTCCCTTACGAGAACCAACCCCCGGGTCTTTCCTCGGTGTCAGCGGTCTTTGCCTTGCTGTCAGTGGTCTCTCCCACTGTCCACCACTGCTTCTGTTGCCGGGTTGCAGTGATCAGACCCCGCGTGACCTCACGGTTCGCAGTTTTCCTCTAACTACCTGATTAGATCAGGCGGCGAGAGCGAAGTCAGCCTTGTTGGCGCTTCTAAAAAGCCCTGTTTTACGAGTCTGAGCAACTCGAGTCGCACGAACGAATCCTCATCTCGACGTCGAAACCGGTCAGCCCCGAGTTAGAGAAGAGAACGTTCTGTAGAACGTTTCTCTTTTCAAGTAGCAACCCCCGAAGGGACTCTTCACTCTATCGGCCAGGTGTGACGCTCAACTGAAGTGTGGCAATACCGTCTCGCCCGCAAGGGCGAGGGTGTCGAAAAGGTCCTCCGGCGTTTGGCCGCCCTGGTCACACATGAACAGGTAGTCGGTGAGGCCGATGGCTTCTCGCCACTGCTCCATGCGGTCGATGACTTCTTCCGGGCTTCCGCACACGGTGGGACCCTTGGTGGTGAAGACATCGTGGTTGTACGGCCCGATGAAACCCTCCGGCATGTTTGGCGTGCTCAGGGCAATGAGGTCGATGAGCCAGTCGAAGTAGACCTTCATCCGGGGTTCGAACTTGGCCCTGGCTTCCTGCGAGGTCCTACCGACGTAGGTATGGGCGATGGCCCCGATCCTCAGCTTGTCGGCCGGGTGACCGTAGTGCTCCCACAGTTCCCGATAGCGGTCGCCAAGGGGCGTGAAAAGGCTGGGCCGACCAAAGATGCCGGGCAGCATCAGCGGCAACCCCATCTCGGCTGCAAACTCGACCGAGTCCATCGACGACCCACCCCCGATCCACACCGGCAGTTTGGCCTGGGCCGGTCGGGGCTGGGTGGTGTAGTTGTCGAACGGCGCACGGAACTCGGGGGTCCAACTCACCTGTTCGTTAGTGAGAGCATCGACGACAAGCGCCACGTTCTCCCGATACATGGCGACCGAGTCGGCTGCGTTCTGGCCAAATGCATCGAAGGTGTGCTCGTAGAGATTGCCCCGACCCAAGACCAGGTCGACCCGACCTTCGGAGAGGAGATCGAGAGTGGCGTACTGCTCGGCAGCCCGGACCGGGTCGTTGTTGGCCCCGAGCGCAACCGCGGTGCCGAGCCTGAGGGTCGAGGTCCGCTCGGCCATGGCGGCCAAAAGCACCGGGGGCGACGAGATGATGTAGGAGCAGAAGTGATGCTCGCCCACCGAAGCCGAGTGAAACCCGGCCTGTTCGGCGTGAACGGCGGCATCGACCAGCATGCGGTAGCGCTCGCCCTGGGTGAGAAGCCGGCCGGTTACGGGGTCGGGGAGGTGGTCACCCATGGTGACCCAGCCGATTCGCATCGTTCAGCCCTTCAGCTCGTCGAGCATGCCGGCCAGCTGGTCGAATTGATTGTCGATGTCGGCCGAACCGACCCGGATACACACGTGAGTTGCGCCGGCATCGATGAAGCCTCGGATCCACTCCATGGCTTCGCCCGCCGACCCGGCAACCGAGCCCTGTTGTTTGCCGATGACCTCGTGCGGGACGCCGTAGTAGAGCGACGAATGCTCGGCCAACGCCGCCTCGGCCTCTGCCTTCTCGCCGACGACGACCGTGGTGTAGATGGCTGGCGTGATGTCGTCGGCACTGCGGCCCGCCTCTTCGGCCGCTTCACGAACCTTGGCCCAACCGTCGACGAACTTCTGATGAGTTGGCACGATGGCAAACCAGCCGTCGCAGTAGGCGCCGGTGCGCTGCAGCGTCTTCGGTCCGGCGCCGCCCACCCACACCGGGGGCCCGGCCGGGGTGCCGGGCAGGGGATACATCTGGTCATCATCGCCCCGCCACAGGGCCTGGGTGCGGCGGCTCACCTCGATCGACCGGCTGGACCGACGTCGGAAGTCGGCACCTACCAGTTCGTGGTCCCTCTCCACTCCCGGCGTACCGGGGCCGCCGCCGATGCCCAGGATGAAGCGACCGCCCGACATGGCATCGAGGGTTCCAGCGGCCTGCGCCAATTGTTCGGGGTTGCGGAGCGACGGCAGAAGTACGGCTGTGCCCAACTCGACTCGAGAGGTGACGGTGGCAACGCCGGACAGAAGAGTCAGCGGATCGGCCCGGGGGCGGGCCAAGAGCGAGTCGCCGGCCCAGACCGAGTCGAAGCCAGCTTCTTCGGCCCGCACCGCCAGCTCGACCAGCGGCCTCGGGTCGCCACTTTTGTCGCCGTAAATCACGGCCTCCCGAGTCGGAAGCAGCAGACCAATCTTTGTCATGTGCTGACGTTAGGGGGAACCGGCATTCTTTATCGAACGCTGGCCGGTGCTCCGTCGAGCGCTACGGCCAGGTCGGTGAGGCGCTTGGGCCGGTCTCGGGATTGACCGCCACCCGGTCCCAGTGGAAGCGGGTGGTGCCTTCGGGCTGGCTGGCCACCATCGAGGCGAAGTAGACGTAGACGTCGCCCTCGGTGAGTTCGGGGGGTAGGGCCGGCACTCCGGTCTGTTGGAAATACAGGAGGCCGTTGACGTAGATGGTCACCGAATCCTCGGTGAGTTTGAGGCGGAAACGATCTCGACACTCGGTGTCGGGATCGCCGGCATCGCACTGCCGGTAGTACTCGGCCTGATCGACGAAGTTGTTGCCGCCGAAGTTCTCGCGGCCAATCTCCTGGAACCATGACATCTCCCACAGCCGTCCCTGGCCCTGCTGCGTGCCGTTCGACTGATCAAAGAGGGAGCAGATGGTGTTGGAGTCGGCCTGAAGACGACAACCGAGCGTGTAGTGGCCGGGAAAGCGGTCGTACCCATAGAGGGCATCCCGCCGGGCGCCGGTGACGTCGTCGGCAGTGGTGATGATGAGCTCGGGCCATGCCCCCGGCAGATAGTCGGGGTGGCCGGCCACCGCATCGGTCTCGACAACCAATGTGCCGTCTTCAAAGGTGAACGACTGATTGGGGCGGACAAAGACTCCGCCGGCATGGCCCTGGCCGCCGGTCTGGACATCGACCATCCAGTGGTTGGCATGCCGCCACGGCTGGGCTTCGAAGACCGAGCCGTTCCACCATTCGCCCATGCCAACTTCGGTGACTCGGTAGGAGGTGCCGGTGAAGTCAGCGAACGATGCGTCGTGGTCGAAGTCGTCGAGCCATCGGTTGGCAGCTGCGACCGCGGTGTCGGGTGCCTGGGTGAGTGTTCGGCAATTGACGTCGCCTGGTTGGCCTGCGATAGCTCCTGCGGGTACCGGGCAGTCGGAGCTGTCTTCAGTCGGAGGAGCGGGGATGGCCGGAGTCGGAACCGACGGGCTGGCCGGGTCGTTCTGGACAAGCGTGAGATCGGTGGCATCGCCCGACCCGTCAGGCCAAACGGCGACGCCGGCGATGAGCACGATGGCTGCTGCTGCGGCCCACAGCACCGATCGGCCCAG
>CALHBU010000222.1 GCA_937930655.1 uncultured Acidimicrobiales bacterium
CATCTATTAGCCACCACAATCACCATTTCCATCTATTTGATTATATAATACCCTTTTTGTTATAATGAAATTGCCACGTGAGCCTGAGGTCTGGACTTTGACAGGCAAGGCGCAAGCGCGCATGGCGCCTTGCCTGGCACAGCTATCAGAGAAAATGAATTCGGTTTGAATAACTAGGCTGGACTATATAAGTATGTTTGATGAATCTAAATACTATACATATACTAACATACATAGAGTAGATTAAAATCTTCATCCACGTATATTTGGGGAGTTATATGCTATTTGTTTGATGAAAGGACTATGTGAGTTCCTTTCTTGTTCAAAAATCAATAAAGGTGAAATGATGAGAACTAGGCAATCATCAATAATCTGGGTTAGTATTGAATAAATACAATGGTGCGACCTCAATGCCGCACAAATATACTAGGATGGCACAACTGGGCCATCCAAGTATATTTGTGTGGCCTTTATGCCGCACCTTTCTTTATAATCTGACTTTTTTAGCTTCTAAATCTTATAGGAAGAATGATTAAATGGATAATTCTGACTCGCCGTGTGCCACCGCCGACACACATAGGAGGGGCACACACATAGGAGGGAGGGGTACACACATAGGAGGGAGGGGCACACACATAGGAGGGAGGGGTACACACATAGGATGTTTGGGTATTAGGTATTCTAACAATTTATATATAATAAAATACATATATACCCACTCATCGTAAGGGTTTAGAGCAGCGCGATGGGATTCGCCGGCGAGCCGGTCCCGCCCTCGATCCGGAGCGGAGCCACGGTGAAGAGGAATGACCACTGACTATTTCGGTCGCAGGCCTCGGCCAGATGGTCGAGCCGGAGATTGTCCAGCAGATGCACTCCCATGGCGACGATCGCACACTGGTGGATGGGCATGGCCCATTCCGATGGGTTGTTTCCCGGTAAGGCATCGCTTACGCCGTCGCATCCGAGGACCGCTATGTCGCGCTCCTTCAGCCAGGGAATGCACGCCGGATGAAGACCGGCCAGGCCACCCTGGAACGGATGCCATGGACCGCTCTCGGCTCGTTTTGCATCACGACCGGTCCCGATCAAGAGAATGTCGCCCTGGCCCACCTTCACCGACTGCCGTTGCTCGGCTGCCTCCAACTGTTCGATGGTGATGGCCGTTCCGGGCTCGAGATGGGTGGCCCCGGTGAGTGCCGGGATATCGAGCAGCACGCCACGGCCGACCACACCGTCCTTGGCGCACATGATGCTGCCTTTTTGTGCTCCCGTACTCTTGACCTCGCTGGCCGGAAAGCCGTTGTACATCTGGCCGTCGACGAGCACGTGGCAGAGGGCATCGATGTGGCTGGTGGCCATCCCGTGGAAGGCCACTCCGACAAAGTCCATGGTTGATTCCATGCCGATGCCGGGAACCACACAGTCGTCGCCGCCACGGGTCATCATGTGGAGTGCAGGGTGGGGGTTCTCGACGTTGGGTCGAACCGGCAGCTCTCGGGCGCAGCTGACAGCCTCGCCCACCGTTACTTCAGCTGCGGCCGCTGCTCGCCGCTCAGGTGTGAGGAGGTTGAGCGCGCCTGCTTCGTCGTCGTCGCCCCAGCGCCCCCAGTTCTTGACCGACTCGAAGATCTCCCGCATTTCGTCGTTGCTAAACCATGTGGTCCCCATCGCCGAATGCTGGCACGAGCCCGTTGCCCCAGCACAGCCGGCCGCCCACCACTAGCGTCGGCTGCATGCTGGGACACGACGCGATTGCACAAGCACTGGCCGACCAGGGAATCGACACCATGTTCGGGGTGCTCGGCGACGGGAACCTCTTCATTGCCGAGGCCATGATGCGAAATCACGGGCTTCACTACATCGGTGCCACCCATGAGGCCAATGCCGTTCTGATGGCTGAAGGGTGGGGGCGGGCCGCTGGTCGGCTCGGTGTTGCGACCGTTACCCACGGTCCCGGTTTGACCAACGCGGTCACGCCGCTGATCGAGGCGGTGAAGAACCGGACGCCACTGCTGCTGGTGTCGGGCGACACCCCGGTTGCCGATCGCGAGCATCTTCAGAATCTCGACCAACACGCGGTTGTGGCCTCGACCGGGGCCGGATTCGAACCGATCAGAACGGCGGAGACCATTGCTTCCGATGTGGCAACAGCTGTTCGTCGGGCTCATGCTGAACGTCGCCCGATCGTGTTGAACGTGCCGCTCAACATCGAGTGGGAAGAGAACGTTGAACTGGCCCCGGTGACGCCAGTGGCCCCACTCGAGATGGCAACCGAGCCCGACCCGGTGGCGCTCGACAAAGCGGTGGGGCTCCTAGCCAGCGCCAATCGCCCGATCGTGCTCGCGGGCCGAGGGGCGGTTCGGGCCGATGCCCATGATGCGTTGGTGGCGCTGGCCGATGCCCTCGGTGCCCCGCTGGCCACGTCGGTGCTTGGCACCGGATATTTCAAGGACGATCGGTGCAACCTGGGGATCTACGGCACCCTCACCCATCCGGCAGCGATGGACAGCATCGCCAGCGCCGACTGTGTGATCACCTTCGGGGCAAGTCTCAACTACTTCACCACCGACAAAGGCACGCTCTTTGCCGACAAGCGGGTGATTCAATGCGATCTTGATCCGGTCAGGATCGGCTCGACCATCCCCATCGATGCCGGTGTGGTCGGCGATGCCACCCGGGTCGCGACCACCATCACCGAATGGCTTCAGGCCGCCGATCACCAGCCGTCGGCGTTTGCCTCCGACGCCCTCGATGCCCAACTGCGAGACTTCGATCCGTCCACTGCGTTTGAGGACAAGAGCCGCTCGGGGGCGATCGATCCACGGACGTTCACCCGCAAGATGGACGAAATTCTCCCCGACGATCGTACGGTGGTGGTCGACGCTGGTCGCTTCATGCTGGATGCTCTTACCCTCTCGGTGCCAGACCCTGGTTCGCTGATCACCAGTCACGGCTTCGGTGCCATTGGACTCGGCATGAGCAACGCCATCGGAGCCGGCATTGCCAGAGCCAATCGACCAACCGTGCTCTGCGTCGGTGATGGTGGTTTCATGATGGGTGGGCTCACCGAGTTCCACACTGCGGTCGAGCACAACGTCGATCTCATCGTCTTGCTCTTCAACGATGGCAGCTACGGAGCCGAGCACATTCAGTTGTGGAACAAGCAGATGGACACCAAGGCGTCGCTCCATCATTGGCCGGATTTCGTGCCGGTTCTGAACGCACTCGGGGGCAAGGCCCTTCAGGTCAAGAGTGTGGATGACTTCGACGCGGTAGCTGAGGCCATTGCCAATCGACGTCCCGGCCAACCGATAGTCATTGAGGCATCTCTCGACCCCGACATGGTTAGTTCGATCCCTCGGGGTCACTAGCGCCGATTTGGCCAGCCTCGGTGACATGTGGCCCGATTAGTCCTATTTAGTCTCATTTGATTAAGCGGTCTGTTACCGTGACGTACATGGCCATCGAGGAGCTCGATCTTCGAGATGCCGCCAACCAATTGGGCGTGCACTATCAAACGGCATACAAGTGGGTGCGCTCGGGTGAGCTTGAGGCATCGATGGTCGATGGCCAGTACCGGCTCCGACCAGATCAGGTAGCCGCCTACCGGCAATCCCGGGAACAGCCGATTTCGCCGCAACACCCCCGTGAATCGCGCCGCGACCACAGTCGTCTAGCGGAACGGTTGTTCACCCTTCTTACGACAGGCGAGGAAACGAAGGCCAGGAAGTTGGTGGCCGAGCTGGCAGCCCAGGACGGCCTCACCCACACCTCACAGGCGCTTCTGGTTCCGGTACTCCATCGCATAGGCAGTGACTGGCAAGAGCAACGTTTAAGCATCAGCGTTGAGCATCGGGCTTCGGCGATTGTGGAGCGGATTCTCGGGGATCTGCACCCAACACCACGAGGTCGTCGGCGCGGTACGGCCGTGGTGGCGTCTCTTTCCGGCGAGCGGCATTCGCTTGCCACCACCATGGCGGCCAATGCCCTACGGGAGGACAACTGGCATGTCGAGCATCTTGGTGCCGACATTCCAGGCGAGGAGATTCTGAAGTTCTGCCAGGAGAACGGCACCGACCTGGCGATTCTTTCGGTGATCCTGCCATCGTCCAAGGCGAACACCGAGGCGTTAGCCACCCAGCTACGAGCGGTGGGGGTTCGGACCCTTACTGGAACACCGGGGGCATCACTACAGGCCCTCCAAGAGTTTGCCCGAGATACTTCGACAGGACTGGAGCCACCGACGTGACCAGCCTGGCCGAGAACCCTTCAACGAGCGGGACCGAGGAGCTCACGAACGTCGCCACACCAAAGTCCGAGCGTTCCGTCGATCTACTCCTCGATGGAACCTGGACCGCCTTTGCCGCTTGTCGACAGTTGGGCCAACTGTTTTTCGAACCCTTCGGAGAACGACCCGGTGCCCGCCAGCGTCGGGAACAAAAGGCCAAAGCCGTGTGCCTTGAGTGTCCTGTTCAGCAACTTTGTAGAGACACCGGTCGGCAGAACCACGAGAGTGGGATCTGGGGCGGGGAAACCGAAGAGGAACGCGCCCTCGCTGGTTTCGCCCCCAAGAGCATCTCTCGTCGTTCAGTTGCTCAGGCTCGACTACAGGGTCATGACGACTAGCAGCCCAGGATCACTAGCCGGCCGCTTCTTTTAATCGGGCAGTCGGTAGATCTTGATGGGGTTGGGCTCTCGGAACGATTTTGGCTGCTTGCGCCATGGCTTTCCGGCCATCAGGCCGCCGTCGACCACATGGGCTTGTCCCGTAATCCACGCCGACTCGTCGCTGGCCAGGAAGAGAACCATATTGGCCAGGTCGTCGGCTTCGCCGACCCGTTGCAGTGGCTGACTTCCGGCCGCCCGCTCCCGCATATCGTCCTTGCGGTCCTCGTCGGCGCCCGGCTTACCAACCGCCAGGGCGGTCACGGTGAAGCCGGGACACACGGCGTTCACCCGGATGTCGTGCTCGGCCAACTCCAGAGCGGTGGTCTGGGTCAGGGCGATGACTGCGGCCTTGGCCACGCTGTAGAGGTGGGGCCCGAAGCCCGATTCGATGCCGCAGATGCTGGCGGTGTTGATGATGCTGCCCGACCCCTGCTTGATCATGATCGGAGCGGCGTGCTTGATGCCGAAGAAGACGCCCTTCAACAGAACGTCCATCGTCATGTCGTATTCCTCGACGCTGATGTCGCTTATGGGTCCAAGGGCACCCCCGAAGCCGGCGTTATTGAAGATGGTGTCCAACCGGCCCCAGCGGTCGACGGCATCGGCCACCGCATCCTGCACGTTGGTCTCGTCGGCCACGTTGGTCTCGAGGAACGCCGCACTGTCGCCAAGCTCGTTAGCCAACTGATTGCCAAGATCAACCTGCATGTCGGCAATGAGGACCTTGCCGCCCTCGGCGACGAAGCGTCGTGTCGTCGCTTCGCCGATCCCGCTCGCCCCGCCGGTGACCACGGCCACGTTGTTCTCTAGTCGTCCCATGTGTTCTTCCCCTGTTGCATCGGTTTGGGTGTTGGCTCAGTTGTTGTCAGCTGAAGGTCGGTGGGCGCTTCTCGCGGAGCGCGGCCATTGCTTCGGAATGATCGTCGCTCTTGAAGAGCTCCCGGTGAGTTTCTTCCACATCCTCTTCGGTCTTGCGTCCACTAGCCAACCCGTCGACGGCGGCCTTGGTGGCGACGATGGCGGCTGGCGAAAGAGCGGTGATGGCGGCCGCCAGTTCGTCGATGCGGGCGTCGAGCGCATCTTCGGCCATGACCTCGTCTAGATAGCCAAGGCGAAGAAGCTCGTCGGACTCAAAGGGCAGAGCGGTGAGGAAGATCCGTTTGGTAGCTGTTGGCCCGATCCGCTCGACAAAGCGTCGCAACCCCGAGCCGTAGTACTGAATGGCCAACTTGGCGGCCGGCATGAGGAGGTGGATGCCGTCGGCGGCAACTCTGAAATCGGTGGAGATTGCCAGGTCGGTGCCTCCGCCGTGAATGTTGCCGGCGACTCTGGCGATGCTGGGGGCCCGAAGACGTTCGATGCGGTTGCAGAGGTCGCTGAAACTCACGTCCAGCTTTTCACCGTCGGCTAGGGCTCCGAGGTGAAAACCGGAGCAGAACGATGGCCCCGATGAGCCGAGAACGACCACTCGGATTGATGGGTCGTCGTCGATCTGGTCACAAAGTTCGATGAGACGGACCAGGTCGGCGGGTTCGATGCGGTTGCGTTTGTCTGGCCGTTGCAGCCAGATGGTGGCCCGGTGGTCGGCGATCTCGAGGGTCGGCTCTGCCATACCGCCAACCTAGAGTCCGCGGCCGTTCATCGCCTCCTCACGAGGGAGCAGCCATGCACCGACCAAGGAGAGCCCGGCGATGACGGCCGAGATCAACCACACCCGGTCGAAGGTCGCGATCGCTCCAGCGCCACTGGCTGCACCGACCGTTCCGATTACGAAAGCCGGGCCCAGCACGGTGCCGATCGAACGAGCAGCGCCGTTGGTGGCGCTGGCGACGGCGAGCTGGTGGGGTGGTACTTCAGCTACGGAGACACTCGACAGGTTGGTGAAGGTCAGGCCAACGCCGGTCCCGAAGCAGAGGGCGGCAGGGAACCATCGCGTCCAGTAGGTCGGCTCGGTTCCGATGCCGTAGGTGAGAAACAACAGGGCTGCGGCGAAGAGAGCGATGCCCGGGATGATGAGGGCCCTGGCGCCGATTCGATCGGCGGCCCGGCCAGCCAGCTGGGCCACAACGGCGGCGCTGAGCGGACTTGGCGTTATGCCAAAACCAGCCTCGGTTTGGGAGTACCCCCACACCCGGGAGAGGAAGAGGACGTTGTTGAGGATCATGGCCGAGAACGCCACGTTGAACAGCAGGTTCACGATGTTGCCGACGGAGAACGAACGCAGCTTGAACAGAGCCAGGTCCAGAACCGGTACCGGGTGGCGAGCAGAGCGGAGCGCCACGATCGCGCCCAGTCCTGGTCCAGCAATCAGAGCGGCGATGGTTCGAGTGTCGCCCCAGCCCCACTCGCCACTTTGGGCCAGCCCCAGGGCGAGAGCGCCGACCGCGACGGCGCTCATGACGATGCCGATGGCATCCGGTGCCCCGGCGCTGGCATCGCCGGGATCGCGGGTGAGCCAACGTCGGGCGAACCACCACATGGCGAGACAAAGGGGCACGTTGAACCAGAACACCCACCGCCAGCCCAATGTGTCGACAACCAGGCCACCGAGCGCTGGTCCGCCGGCAGCCGCCACTGCGCCAACCGATCCCCAGATACCGATGACCGTCGACCGCTTGTTGGGCGGATAGATGGTGAGCAGGAGGGCTAGCGAGGTGGGTGTTACCAACGCGGCCCCGAGACCTTGCGCCACCCTTGCCGCGATGAGAATGGCTGGGTTCCACGCCACTGCCCCCAGCAGAGAGGCGGCGGCGAAGACGGCCAGTCCGGCGAGGAACGTTCTGGTTCGGCCATAGGCATCGGCGATGCGGCCGGCGGCAATGAGCATGGCCGCGGTCATGGTGGTGTAGCCGGTGAGAACCCAGCCCAGGGTGGCCGTCGATGTAGTGGAGAACTCGGCGACCAGGGCATCGAACGCCACATTCATGACGCTCAACGCAACCGAGACCACGCCAAAGGACCCGGCCAGAACGGCTAGTGCTCGACCTGACCCGGTGAGACCGCTAGGTCGGGAGGTAACGCGGGATCTCACGGACTGACCCTAAGGGACCAGACTCGATGGGCAAGAACTGCCACAACGAAGGGAACGAAACACGTCGGTCGAGCGTGTGTGCTGCGTGACTGACACCATGGGTCCACTTCCGAGCGTTTGGGACGTTCCAACGAACGTCCTGCTCGCCCCATCTCGGAAACCCGTTCCCATGTCCGATCCCTCCGGCTCGCAGCCTCTCTCAACGACGAACCTCGAAACCCATCCATTGGATGCCGTTTCCAGTTTCGAGCGCTTCTACCGGGAGGAGCGCGATCGATTGGCTGGTGGTCTTGCCGCTTCGCTGGGTGACGCATCTCTCGCAGCCGAAGCGGTGGACGAGGGGATGGTGAGGGCCTACCAACGGTGGGCCAAGGTCGGCACCTACGACAACCCCGGAGGTTGGGTGTACCGAGTGGCCCGAAACTGGGCCATTAGTCGGCTGCGCCGGCGGCGCTTCGTTTCCGACGGCGCAGTGCCGGAGCTGGCCGTCTCGATGCCGCCCGCTCACCGCGAACTCCTGGCCGGCCTCCGGAACCTGCCCGAGCCACAGCGCCAGGTTGTGGTGCTCAAGTATCTCCTTGGCTGGTCGCAGGACGACATTGCCAGAGCATTGAAGATCAGGCAGGGCACGGTGAAGAGCCGCCTCAGCCGGGCGCTGAAACAGCTACGAATTGATCTCAAGGAAGAAGACGTTCGATGACTTCCGAGGAAGAACTAACCGCCGCCCTCCACTCGTTCCGGGACACCGTCGAGTTTCCGGCCGGCGACCCGGCCCGGTTGGCAAAACGGGGTCGTCGACGACAACGGGCCAAATCGGCCACCATCACCGGTGGCTTGGCGGTGGGTCTGGTTGTGGTCGGCATCGGGGTGGCGCTCAATAGGACCGACGGCACGACGGTGATCGCTGCAGCCTCGTCAGTCCCCATCACCACCATGGCCGAGCTTGACGATCGGGAAAATCCAGGACTGGCCAGCACTGTCGTTGGGGAACGCTCGGCCGCTCCGCTGAGCGAGACCACCACCCTCAATGCGCTCGACATGAGGCAGCTGGTAGCCGATCAGGTAGTGGCCGGCGATCTCTGCAACTCGGGGGACGGCGGTGATCCATCCGACGTCACGATCGAGCAGGTGCAGGTACTCGCCTCACCCCAGGGTGTGACCATCGCCAATGTCACCTGCGCTCCCGGGGCCTACCAACCCACCAGCGTTGCCCTCTTTGTCGTCGATGAGGAAAGCGAGGGACTTCTACCGGTTCCTGTTGATTGGTTCGATGGCGAGCAGATCTCGTCGGAGACGTTCCTCTACGGTCTGGTCGATCTCAATGAAGACGCCGACCAGCTGTCCCTGAGCGTGTACGTCCGGTACCGGGGTGCCGGCGATTGCGGAATGGCGATGACCCATCTTTGGGATCCGGATGAGAACAGCGGTTTCGTGCTGGAGACCGCCCACGGCGTGATCGAGTGTCCCGACGAGATCTCGCCAACGACCGCGACCGACTGGCCGCAGCTCTACCCCCCTGTGGTCGACCCATCGAATGATGCTCCGACTGGTGCTGATGGTTGGACCAACCTGGCGGTCTCACCGGCCTGCGACGCCGAGGGCCTGGCCCGTCGAGCCGACGACGTGCGGTCGAATCCCAAGGTGATGGCGTGTATCGAGAGCACCTTGTTGGCCAACGTCGACGCTAGTCAGTTCTGGATCGAGGACGTCATTGACGATGGCAAGACCACCCTGGTGGTCTGGCGAGCGGCGAAGTTCGATGGCGACTTTGGCCTCGGCACTCCATGGGGACACGAGGAGATACACGTCACCGAGCTCACAACCTGGACTGACAAACTCGTTCGTCGATTGGATTGGGAAGATCCAGTCGAGGCCGACTGGATGTACGCCTATCGCATCGAGTTCGTCGACTCCACCACGCTCCAAACCATGATTGGGTGGCATCAGGGGGAGTGCTACTGGGTCGATCGGCTCGATCTGGACGGAAATCTGGTCGACGATCCGGGCAATCCGTATCCCCGGCCCGCCACCCTTGACGAGTTATCGGCCGACGAGTCGCTGTGCGTCTTCGGTATCGACGACGAGGCCACCATCTTGGCCGACCGCTTCCGGAGCCCTGAGGCCCTGAGCTCGCTCTAGCAACATTTCCGGGAACCAGATGTCGGAAGGCATCGTCCTATGCCACATGTCCAAGAACGCCGCTCTGTTGGTTTCATCGTGGGTCGCGACGGCTGCCCTTGTCTTCGCAGCCTGCGGATCGGACTCCGTGCAATCCGATGGTCATTCTGCAGGCTCCACAACAATCGAGGCGAGCAGACTGACAACAACCCCGGGCTCAAGCGACGTAGAACCCAGCCTCGTTGTCACCGAGCAAAACGTTCCGGAGGCCCGGGTTTCGCTCGATGCAGCCAGAGAGAAGTGGGATGCCGCCGCACTGACGGACTACCGACTCGAAGTGTGGAGCGGGCCGAGGTGGGTCCATCTCGAGATCGTTGGCGGCGAGGCAGTATCGGAGGAGTTGGGGCGAGCTGATGGCGCTGGGGTCGGCAGTCTGGATTTCCTGCCCCGATCGATGGAGGAAGTCTTTCAAGCGGTCGAAGACCGGGTTGCAGGGGCGGAAAAGGATCCTTCACGGGTTCGCCCGCCTGATGAGTGTGGCTATCACTTCACGATCGAGTTCGCTCAGCAGACCGGCTTTCCGACGTACTACGACAGTCTGGGTCCGTGCGATGACGGCGATGGGATTCGGATTGTGATTACGACCTGAGCCAACCGAGCGAGGCATCGGTGT
>CALHBU010000223.1 GCA_937930655.1 uncultured Acidimicrobiales bacterium
GCTGCCGTAGATGTAGCCATCCTCCTCAGCGACCAACAACACCGATGCCGGCGAGTCCACCATGAACTGCAGTTCGTCGCGGCTGGGCGGTGGGTTCGACTTCGACAGCTGAGGAATGAGTCGCGCGAACGCTTCGACCAACTCGTCGGTGACTTCGGAGACTTCAAAGATGTTCACCATCCCATTATGAGCACACCCACCGCCCGAACAAACCCATCCTCGGACGAGGCCACCCGCAACGGGGCTGTTGGGTAGCACACGCTCAGAGACTGGCCACGAGCGGTAGCATTCCTTTGGTGGATCACATTCGATGGATCAACGATCGCCCAACGTTACGCCGACCCATCCTCGTACTGGCCTTCGAGGGTTGGAACGATGCCGGCGACGCCGCCTCGACAGCAGCCCGCCATGTAGGGGGCCGTTTCGATGCCGAGCCATTCGCCGAGATCGACTCAGAGATCTTCTACGACTTCACCGACACCCGCCCCATCGTCCAACTGGACGACGACGGAAGCCGTTCGATCCACTGGCCAGTCAATCAGTTCTCGGCGGCCACCATGGTCGACACCGAGCAGGACCTACTGGTGTTGTCCGGGCTCGAACCGCAGCTCCGGTGGCGCACCTACACCGAGCAGATCGTCGAGTTGGCCACCGACCTCGGCGTCGAGTTCGTCGTCTCGCTCGGCGCCCTGATCGCCGACGTCGCCCACTCCAGGCCCACCACCATCTACGGCTCAACTGACAACACCGAACTGGGCAAACGACTCGATCTGGAACCCTCCACCTACGAGGGCCCGACCGGCATCGTCGGTGTGGTCCACAGTGCCTTCCGGGAAGCCGGCATCGACAGCGTGTCCCTCTGGGCTGCCGTTCCGAGCTACGTGCCCCACGCCAACTCGCCGAAGGCTGCCCTCGCCCTCGTCGACCGACTGGCCCAGATTCTCGAGTTCCCCATTCTCGGCGGCGACCTGGTCGAGGCCAGCGCCGACTATGAGACGCAGATCACCGCCCTCATCGACGAGGACGACGAAACAAAGGCCTACGTCCAGAACCTGGAGTCGCAGTACGACTCAGTGGGGCCCGAGTCGAGCGCCGAGCTGATCCAGGAGCTCGAACAGTTCCTCAAGGACCAGTAGCGAGTTCAGCCAGCTACCGCTGCCAGACCGGATCTCGGGGCCGGTCGAACGACGTGCCATCGTCTTCCCCGGCAATGGCGCGGAATGCCAGGTCGCCCCATCGATCAAAGCTGGCCACCGGATCGGGAAGACCATCCCGGTGGAACCAACCGGCGTCGAGACACTCCTGCGGATGGGGTTTGAGCGTGCCTCCCAGCGAACGACAGAGGAACACGATCGAGTAGAGGGGAACCCGGCTGAATCCCAGCCGTAGGCCGTCGAGGATGGCCAGGGGCCGCACGACCTCACACCGGATGCCGGTCTCCTCTCGTACTTCCTTCACTGCCACCTCGGACGGCGAGTAACCGATATCGGCCCAGCCGGTGGGATACAGCCACACGCCACTGTCCGAACGCTGAATGAGGAGCACACGCCCGTCGTCGTCGCCGACCACCGCACCGACAGCCACCTTCGGTGTGACGTAGCCCGTGACCCCACCGTTCACAGCCCGAAGCCACTCTTCTTTGAAGGCGATGCTTGGCTGACCATCGATCCGTGACTTCATGTCGGCCGCTACCTCGAGGATCTCCTCGTAGCGTTCCCGTTCATACGGAACCTCGGAAAAACCGAGCCCAGTTCTGGCGATACCGGCCAACGACTCAGCCCACCGGGTGAGTTCCTGAGCGGTGACCGTGGTGTCGTCGACCGTTTCAGACCGCGCCTCTTCGTTCATATGAGATCCTCCATCGCTTCTCGAACCGCCAACTCGATCTCGCTCAGGACATCCTCGTCGGTGATCTTGTTTCCGTGACGATCACAGATGTAGAAGCTGTCGACGGCCTCCGGACCGAGGGTTTGGACCTTGGCGCTTCTGATGTCCAGACCGAACTCGCCGAACGCCTGTGTTACTCGGTACAGCAGGCCCACGGTGTCGGGCGCGTGTACGTCGATGACAGTCGCCCGGTCGGAGATGTCGTTGTCGACGTTGAACAGCCGTCGAGGCGGCGCCGCCGACAAACGACGTTGATAGCGGGCATATGCTCGGGCCCGTTGAGCCAAGCGGGCTCGAATGGCCAGCCGACCATCGAAGGCCTGGCTGACCATTGCTGTCACTTTGTCCCATTCGACCGGCGCTCCGGTCGAGGTCTGCACCACGAACTCTGCCGCCGCCATGCCGTCGTCGTCGGAGTAGGCAGCCGCATCGAGCACATCGAGACCGTTGACCGCGACCACTCCGGCTATTCGGCTGAACAGGTTCGGCTCGTCGGGGGCCACCACGCTGAGGGTCGATCCGGTGGCCACGATGTCGCGGTGACCGGCCGACATCCGCTCCAACGTTTCGACCGGCGGGAAGTCGGGGGTTTCAGCCGCCGACCATTCGCCTGACAAAAAGGCGGCGGTGCCTTGAACCAACTGATTCAGCAGACCGGCTTTCCATGAGCCCCAGGCCGAGGGTCCCGTGGCCATGGAATCTGCCTCGGTGAGAGCGGCCAACAGATGCAGGAACTCGACACTGTCGACCGAAGCGGCCACCGCCTTGACGGTGCCCTCATCGGCCAGGTCACGCCGGGTGGCGACATCGGGCAGGAGCAGGTGGAGACGACAGAGGTCGACAAGGACGGCAACGTCGCTGTTCGGGAAGCCCATTCGCTCTCCGATCACCCTGATCATGTCCATCCCGACCTCGGTGTGATCGCCGGCTCGACCCTTCCCGATGTCGTGGAGCAGGGTGCCGATGGCGAGCAGGTCGGGTCGGACCACCCGGTCGGCCAGCGGGGCTGCGTTGGCGGCTGCTTCACACAGGTGTCGATCGACGGTGTAGGTGTGCATGACGTTCCGTTGCGGCTTACAGCTCACCTCAGCCCATTCGGGCAGGAGCCGTTCCATCAGGCCGAATCGGTCAAGATCCTCCACCACATCGATGGCCGGTGCTCCACAGAGAAAGAGGCCGGCAAAGAGCTGGCGAGCCTCGTCGGGCCATGGTTCGGGAAGTTCTCCGCCATGTTCGGCCAGCGCAGCCAGAGTCTGTCGGCCGATCGTCATGTCTCGTTGAGCCGCCAGTTCCGCCACCCGGAGAACCAGAAGGGGGTCCTGGGGGTCGGTTCCTTCAATCAGCTCGATGCGTTCGGCACGAACTTCGAAAACGTCGGTGAGTTGCACCGACCCCGGGCTACGACGCGACTGATTGCCGGCCGTCTCCCATCGGCTCCAGGCCTCGTCGCTGTTCCACGCGACCGCCCGACCGGCGGTCGCAAGCGTGCTCATCAGCTCCTCACCGCTCTGGTAACCGACCGCCCGGGCTACGTCATCTTGATCATCGAGCGCCAGAACATCACCGGCCCGCCCCGCATAACGATGAAGCTCCAAACGGGTCGACAACAGCAGGTCGGCTTCGTCATCCAGCTCGGCCAGCAGATCTGTCGCGAAACCAGGACTGACACGCTCGGCCCATCGCAAGCCTTGGATGTCCCGAAGACCTCCTCGTCCATTCTTGAGATCGGGTTCGATGGTGAACGACACATCGCCCGCCGACTGGTGGCGCTGATCGATCGATGTGGCCAGCCGCCGAAGAAGATCGTCCCCCTTCTTCTGCCACAGACGATCTGAGCGTTCAACGAAGCGGCGAAAGATGTCCTGGTCACCGGCAACCGGTCGAGCGTCGAGATAGGCGGTGGCTGTCTCGAGCTCTTCCTCGGCCAGCCGAAGGGCCTCGTCGACCGTGGCCACCGTATGACCGAGCTTGATGCCCCGATCCCAGACCGGATACCAGAGTCGTTCGGCAACCTCGGCAATGTCCTTGCGCTTGTGATGCACGAGGATCACGTCAAGGTCGCTGTACGGCCACATTGCTCCGCGTCCGTAACCGCCAACTGCGAGCAACGCCAGATTCTTGTCGTCATCAACGACCGACGCGAACAACTCGGCAAACCACTTGTCGGCAGCCGCCGCATGGGCGGTGGTGTAGTCCCGACCAGCAAGCTCGGGAGCAAGGAGGATCGGTTGCTTGGTAACGCTCATGCAGTACCGACTATCTCGGCCATACGCCGGAAGAAGACCGAGCGGGGCAGAACGTCGTCGAAACCGAACGCTTCAGCGGCGTCCAGGCGCTCAGCATCGACATGAGATCCGAAGCCGATGACTCGGGCACCATCGATTCGGAATGCCTCTGGCTCGTCACACCGATCAAGGTCGACGATCAGCAGCCCCGGGGCCGCATCAATCGCCTCTTGAGGGGTAGATACGAACGAGATCTCGTGATGGTCGAATCGGGATCGATCCATAAGCCCCGGTACATAGGCGCACACTGTCATGACCTGGACTCCTTGTGCCGGTTGAGATGTAGGTGGGCCTTCCCCGCGCCCCATCTGATTCCCGCCTCGTGTACTGCTTCTCCGAAGTCGATGAACGCACCGGGGGTGAGGTCGTAGTGATCATCAGGATGAAGGGCGATGGCGTCACGGTCCCTGGCCACCGGTGCGACACCGGCGTTGCCCAATACCTCGGCGGCGTAGGGCACAACACGACGAAGAACAGCCAGAGGATTGCTTCGCTGCTCGTCGATATCGGCCCCCAATAGCTCCCGAAGCTCGGCGCCTAGCTCGTCGGTGGCCTGTTGCCCGGCCTGTTGGGCCGCCCCTAGGAGGGAACTGTCGTGGCCAGACCGGACAGCGACTGCCTCAACAACCCATGGACCGATGGCTTTGGCTGCCTCGATGGCGAGCGTGTCGCTCAGCTGGGCAAAGAGTGCCTCATCCGCCTGCCGGTCGCTCAACTGGTCAACCGAACTGGTCGCTGACAGCCTGGCGGACTGACAGCTCGATTCGGCGTCGCTTCTTGTCGACCGAGAGCACCTTGACCAGGACGTCCTCGCCAGGTGTAACCAGCTCCTCGGGAGCGCTGACTCGGTATTCGGCCAGTTCCGACAGGTGCACCAGCCCCTCGACCCCGCCAACATCGACGAACGCACCAAAGTCAACGAGTCGAGAAACACGGCCCGTACTGATCGATCCGACTTCGACATCATCCAATGGGTCGGCTGCTACTTCCCTCATCGACAACTTGATCCGCTTGCGCTTCACCTTGACCTCGAGGATCTTCACCTCGACCTCATCGCCAACCGAGACCACCTCGTTGGGATGTTGAACTCTGGTCCACGACATCTCCGACACATGGACGAGACCATTGATCCCCCCCAGATCAACGAAGGCCCCGTAGTCAGAAATCGAGTCGATTCGACCAGTTCGGACAGAACCGACCTCGAGCGAATGGAGCAGACTCTGGGTTTCCTTCCGCTGCTCTCGCATGAGCTGCGACCGACGACTGAGAACGAGGCGACGCTTCTGCGGGTTGGCGTCGATCTCGATGATCCTGAGTTGGAGTTCCTGACCAACGAACGACTTCAGATCGGTGACCGGTTCCAACGCCACGTGCGAGGCCGGAACAAAGCCGCGGACACCTTCGACATCAACCACCAGACCGTTCTTGGACGCACCGGTGACCGTGGCCTCGACAACCTGATGCTCGTCGGCCAGTGTCTGCAGTTTCTCCCACGCTCGCTTCTCGATGCCCCAGGCCCGGGACAGCACCACCCGCTTCTTCGGGTCTTCTCTGGCCAGCACCGCCCCTTCGAGCCGATCGCCGAGGGTGACGGCCTTGGTGAGATCTTCGGTGTCGGTCGGGGCAAAGTTGCGGCGATGGATGACAGCCAGCCGACCGTCCTCAAGCACCATCTCGACTTCGTCCTCTGAAATGTCGGTGGCGATACCGCCAAGCACCTTGCCGGCATCGGCCACCGTGGCCGCCTGGCTCTCTTCCGGCGGGCGAGTCCGCCCGGGCGGCGGTGGCGGAAGCGAACCGGCACGTCGGCCGGGAGGAGCCGATGCGGAGACCACCGGTGCCGAGGGCAGCTCAGGCTCTGTCTCCACCGCAGGCTCTGTCTCCGCGGGCGCGGTGCTTTCAGGAGGTGCCGCTTCTTGCTCTCGTTCAACGGATTCTGGGTCCGGGATAGCGGGTTCCGAGTCACTCACGCTGCCGAGCGTAGGCAATGGTTGCCGTTTCGTCCTCTCAGACCATTCCAACCGCAGTCAGAACGTCTTCAGCTGGCGCCACCATGCCGGTGTAAAAGGCGCCGAACTCGGCGTACACGGCCGATGCTTCATCGAAACGCATGGTGTAGACCACGTCCTTCAGATCGTCCGGCCGCTGAGCAAAAAGGGTTACACCCCACTCGTAGTCGTCGACACCAGTCGATGCGGTAATGAGCTGAACTAGACGGCCAGCAAACTTCCGACCCGATGTTCCGTGCTCGTACATCAGCGCCTTGCGATCATCGAAAGGAAGAGAGAACCAGTTCTCGGCCGACTCCCGCTTCTTGCTCATCGGATAGAAGCACCAGGCGTTCTTTCCCTCCGGAGGAAGCTCGGGATAGAGCCGGGCCTTCTTCATCTCGTCAGGTACGCCGGCCGCGTACTCGCTGACCTCGGTCATCGAGACATAGCTATCGACCAACTCAAGACCGGCTGAGGCGAGCTCGGTCTGGAGACGACGGAGTCGCCAGAGATCGTCGCCCAACGCCATGATGGCCAGGTCGGCTTTGTGTCCGAGCATGGCAACGGTGACCACCTGGTCGCCCTCACCCTCAGATCGCTTGACGGCGGCCAATGCCGCTTCCCTGTCGGCCAGGGGTGCCACTTTCCAGAACAGATGAAGGACGCCTAGTCCCTCCGAAAGTGTTGCGGGATCGATCATGCCCCGAGTCTATGAGCCCCTACTCAGGGCTGTACACGTTGCCTGTGCCGTCGCGGGCAAAGCCCATCATGGTCAGGCCAGCCCGACGAGCGGTCGCTACCGCCAGGGCCGAGGGGCCAGAAACCGAGACGAGGGCACCAAAGCCTCCGGCCCAGGCCTTCTGGACCATCTCGAACGATGCTCGACCGCTGACGAAAAGAGCCAGATCTGACGCCGGCAGTTGTCCGTCGAGAAGAAGTCGGCCATTTACCTTGTCAACTGCATTATGACGACCGATGTCCTCCCGGGCCACGACCACGTTGCCGGAACGGTCGAAGGCTGCTGCGCCATGAGACGAGCCGGTGGCACCAAACAATGTCTGGTGGGCTTCGGCTCGTCGCGGCAGATCCAACAGCAACTCAACAGGCCACGGCTCAATGGCCGGTAGCTGACGCAGCCGTTCGGTCAGTTCGCCAATGGCCTCGTTGCCACACAGCCCACAGGACGAACTTGTTGATCCCAATCGCGACGTTGGTGTCGGGGCCCGTCCCCCGGTCTCGACGGTTACAACGTTGAAGTCTGACTCGGCCGCCCCACCTGTTCCGCAATAGCGAATGCCGAGAACAGGCTCGCCGGCCAGCACCCCTTCAGCCAGGCAGAAGCCGGCAGCCAGCTCGAAATCGTGACCCGGGGTACGCATCGTGGTGGAGAGGTCGGTGTC
>CALHBU010000224.1 GCA_937930655.1 uncultured Acidimicrobiales bacterium
GTGATGCCGGTGCCCAGCTTGATCTTCTTGGTCACCGCACCAGCCATGCCCAGGGCCACGAACTGATCGTTAGTGCGCCAGTACTCCTCGGGCAGCGGCGGGGCCTTGGGATTGAGGCCCCAAGGCGACTCCCTACTGGTCGGGATGTGACTGTGCTCGGGGAACCAAAGTGACTCGAAGTCACGAGCCTCAGCCTCCTGAGCCAGCTCCATCGGGCCGATGGCCTTGTCGGTCGGGAACATGTTCACACCAAAATCAACCATGGCCGGACCCTACAAGACGGGCCTACCGGCATGGAAAAGCATGGGAATGAAGCAGAGCAACGAGTAGTTTCCTCCTCTATGGATCTGGCCATTTCCGACACCGCCATAGAACTCGTACGGGACAAGGGCGGCACCGTCGCCATTGACTGGATTCCGAAAATCGGTTGAAGCGGCGTCGCTGAGGTGTCGGTCGACACCTACCTCAAGGGAAAGAAAACTGAGGGCTACAAGCGGATCCATCAGGACGACATTCTCGTCCTCGTCGCTCCAACCCTCTCCCGGTTCGCCAAAGAGCTTCACCTGGTCACCAAGAAGAAGATGATTGGCAAGAAGCTCTTGGCCGTCGTCCACCACGACCCCAACAAGAGCTGCCCCATCTAATGACAACCGACGAAGCCAGCTACGAGGTCGTGTGGCCCAGCTCGCCGCAGGGAGTGCAGGCCCAGCGCCTGGTCGACCGTCTCGACTCACTCGAGGGCAAGCGCATCGGCTTCCTCTGGGACTATCTTTTTCGAGGCGATGAGCTGTTCCCGATTCTCGAGAGAGAGCTGACCAACCGCTACCCCGGCATAGAGATCGTCGGCTATGCCGAGTTCGGCAATACCCACGGAGGCGACGAGGCCAAGGTCATGGCCGGACTCCCGGCCGCACTGGAGGCCCATCGGATTGATGCCGTTGTCTCCGGGATGGGTTGTTGAGGTAGTTGTACGCCCGCCGTGATGCGGGCCTCCATTGCTGCTGAAGCAGCCGGTTACCCCTCGGTCTCCATCATCTGTGAAGGCTTCGAAGGCCAGGCTCAGGCGACCGGCCGCGGCCTCGGGTTCGATGGTCTTCCGGTGTCGGTCACCGTCGGCCATGTTGATGCTCAGACGGCCGAAGAAATGGAGGCCAACTTCATCTCGGTCAACGTCGACCAGATCGTTCACGGTCTCATGACGCCGATCGACCCAGGCTCGTTCGAAGCGGTGGAGCCGTCGGCCCTCGACGTAGTGGCGACCGGAAGCATCGACCACATCAACCAGCTTTTTGTCGAGAAGCAGTGGTCCGATGGCCTGCCCATCATTCCGCCAACTCGGGATCGAGTGGAGGCGTTCATTACCGCTACCGGTCACGACCCCTGGCGCCAGCTCGGCCTCGCCGCTTCTTCTGGGCGAGACATCACGGTGTGGTCGGTGGCCGTCAACGCGGTGATGGCCGGTTGCCGGCCCGAGCACCTGCCGGTGCTGCTGGCTGCGGCCGAAATCCTGGCCGACCCCCACTACGGCGCCGAGCACTCCGGCAACACCACCGGCGCCGACGCCCTCATGATCCTCAACGGGCCCAACGCCGAGATACTCGGCTTCAACTCCGGCCCCGGTGCTTTGCGAGATGGGTCGCCGGCCAACACAACGGTGGGACGCTGGCTGCGTTTGTATCAACGGAACGTCTTTGGCTTTACCGCCGACCAGCACGACAAGGCGACCTTTGGCAACAGCTTTCGAGTCGTACTCACCGAGGACCAGTCGACGCTCATCGACCTTGGGTGGGATCCTGTGTCGGCCGACTTTGGGTTTGGCATCAACGACGACGTACTAACCATGGCCCGCTACAACAGCGGAGCCATCGTCGGCAGCGTCTTCGGCTCCAGCCCGGACGAAGTGCTCCCCTATCTGGGCGATGGGCTGGCCCGGATCACCGGGTGGGATCTCACCCACCTCTACGGACTGGGCCAGGGTCACTATCGGCCGCTGCTTGTTCTCTCCCCCGTGCTGGCCCGGATCTTCGCCAAGGCAGGCTGGAGCAAGGAGCAGGTCAAGACCGCTCTCTACCAACATGCCCGGATCCCGGCGTGGCGATTCGAGAAGTTGATCGGCGAGTGGAGCAACCTGACCGCCGGCCGCCAAACGCTGTTCGATCTGACCGCCGCCGGTCATCTTTCAGCCCCGTTCGGAGAGTCCGACGACCCCGATCGGATGGTCCCCATCGTCACTGAACCTTCGAAGTTCGTCATTGCGGTGTCGGGCGACCCCAACCGCACCAATGCCTACGTGCTCAGTCACGACGGTCCACACGGCGACTACACGGCCAAGGCCGTCGACAACTCTCTGTCGGCCGATCTTCTCTGCGAAGTTCCCCCTCGCGCTGCTACCTAAGTGACTCGATGAGCGTTTCGTAAGACTCGAAGCCGGTCACCGGAGCGACCACGTCGGTCCAGCGTTGGTTGATAGCAGTCACCGTTGCGTCACTCAGCTCGTGCAAACCCACTTTGCCGGCCCGAACCTTGGCGCTATCGCTGCCTGGCGGCAGGACCGATTCTTCTGACCGGGCCCGCATGAGCGCGTCGTCGAAGCGATCCTTATGTTGCTGCATGAACGGCAACGAGCAGTGCTCGAGTGCAATCGCTCGTAGTTCGTCGTCCAACTCCACATCTATGAAGGCTGCGATCTTCTCGATCGTCCCTTCGAGATCCTCTTTCATGTGCTCGAAGACCAGGTAGAGCACGTTCCCATCATCGCGACGCTCCCACCAACTGACGAAGTGTTTCTGGTAACCGTCGCCGCTGGTGCTCATGGCGACGAAGTCATCTGCCGACACCGCGCCAGGCTCGAGGTACCAGCCCTCCATGAACTTGAAGGCTGAAAAGGCGGCGTCGACGGGGTGACGGATCACATTGATATACGTCGCACCCTTCGGCACTTTGTCGTAGGACAGGTGGCTCTTGAAGCCACGAGGGGCGGCTACTTGTTCGGCATTGAGGTCGATCCCCAGCGCGCTGCTGGTTTCGATCCATGGCACGACTCTTGAGATGTCGTCGAAGTCCATACCGCCACGAGTCCGCAAGGTGTGAAAAATCTGTTGAGTCCACGTTGTACCGCTCTTGCCATAGGGCGTGATCACAACGTCGGTTGGTCGTGGCTGATAGCTGGCAATGCTGGCCTCGGTCTGGCCTGGTTCGGCCATACGACCAAAGATGGCCTTGAGTTCGTCGATCGACCCGGCCCGCTTTCTTGGTTCTTCGTTCATTCAGATCCCCGGAAGCGATTCAGCCCGGTAGTGGGTGGTGCCGTGGGCGTGCTTTGACTCGTGATCGAGCAACCACGCTTTGGCTTCCAGACCGGCGGCAAAGCCGGTGAGCGACCCGTCTGCTCCGATGATCCGATGGCACGGCAGGATGATCGACAACGGGTTGCGGCCATTGGCTGATGCGACCGCCCGAATGGCCTTGGGGTTTCCCAGCTCGGCCGATTGCTTGCCGTAGGTAGTGGTCTCGCCGTAGGGCACGTTGGCCAGCGCTTTCCAGACCGACACCTGGAAGTCAGTGCCCCGGGGATCGAGCGGCAGGTCAAAGTCACGCAAGGTGCCGGCAAAGTAACCGTCGAGCTGTTCGACGGCTGTCTCCAGGATGGGGTTCGATCCTTCGACCGCTCCGTCCCAGGCCACTCGTTCTCGTTCTCGGGATCCATCGACATCGTTCGACCACAGGATGGCCCGAAGGCCGGCATCGCTGGCCACCAAGGTGAGGGGCCCGACCGGGCTGTCGGCCGGAGGGTCGTAGGTGGTGAAAAGAAGAGTCTCGGTCGCAGTCATTGGCTGGCTCCATTCTTGTTAGGTGTGGGTGGCGCTTCCATGTAGAGGGCCCAGAGGTGATGCATCACATAGGAGCGCCACGGTTGCCAGCTGTTACTGACTACCTCCAACTCGGCGCTGGTTGTGGCCAGACCCAGACGATCAGCCGAACGCACCAACGCCAGATCTCCCGGCACGA
>CALHBU010000225.1 GCA_937930655.1 uncultured Acidimicrobiales bacterium
ATCGGGTTGCGGCTGCCGAGCGAGGGTTGGGTGGAGGCTCGACCACGCTTCTGGAAGCCGTTGCCTCCAACCTCTACAAGCTCATGGCGTACAAGGATGAGTATGAGGTGGCCCGCCTCATGACACTCGACGAAGGTCTGGAAGAGGCCAGAGAAGTCGCTGGTCCCAACGGCAAGATTGCATGGAAGCTCCATCCGCCAATGCTCCGGGCGCTCGGCATGGACTCGAAGATTTCCATCGATGTCCGTGCCGACAAGGCGGTCCAGCTACTGGCAAAGGGCAAACGATTGCGGGGTTCGAGGCTCGATCCCTTCGGTCGACCCGAGGTGCGACGGGTTGAGCGAGAGCTTCCGGACCAATACATCGCAGCCGTTGACAAGGTGCTCGGCTCACTCAGCACCAACAACATGGGCGCAGCGGTAGAGATCGCCGAGCTACCCGACATCGTCCGCGGTTACGAGGACATAAAGCTCGGCAACGTCGCTATCTACCGGACCGAGCTGGCGGCCAAGCTCAGCACCTTCGCCTGACTTTTGGCGGACCGGGCGACCGCTTTGGCAGTTCTGTCCGCCCGAGCTGCCGCAGACGGCCGCTGGGCCCGCCAGAGCGAGATTGGCGGTCGCTGGAGCCGCCAAAAGTTTGGGAGTCTGGGATGGCTAGTGGGCGTCGCGAGTTACGGCCGGGCCGCTCTTGCCGACCAAGAAGTCGAAGTCGGCGCCCTGGTCAGCCTGTAGAACCGTGTCTATGTACAGCCGGTAGTAGCCCCGGGTGTACTCCGACTCGGGCTGCACCCACAGCTTCAGCCGCTTCTCCATCTCGGCATCGTCGATCTCGAGAGTGAGCGACCGGTTCGGGACATCAAGGCTGATCATGTCGCCGTTCTTCACGACCGCCAATGGCCCACCAGCCGCTGACTCGGGCGCGGTGTGAAGCACGACGGTGCCGAACGCCGTGCCACTCATACGGGCGTCGGAAATGCGGACCATGTCCCGCACGCCCTTCTCCAAGATCTTGCGAGGGAGGCCAAAGTTTCCGACCTCGGGCATTCCCGGGTAGCCCTTGGGGCCACAACCCTTGAGGACCATCACACAGGTCTCGTCGATGTCGAGGTCGGGGTCGTCGACTTTGGCGTGGTAGTCCTCGATCGACTCGAACACCACGGCCCGACCACGATGGGTCATGAGGGCTGCGGTGGCAGCATTGGGCTTGATGACGGCGCCGCCGGGGCAAAGGTTGCCCCTGAGGACGGCAATGCCGGAGTCGTCCCTGATTGGCTTAGCGACGGTGCGAATGACCGCTGGGTCGGCGTTGGCTGCGGCATCGGGATCGGCGTAGGTCGAGAATGGTTGTCCCGTCACGGTAGGCGCGTCGCCGTCGATGATGTCCTTGATGTTCTCCAGCACCGCAGGGAGACCACCGGCGTAGAAGAAGTCCTCCATCAGGAAGTCTCCTGATGGTTTGAGATTGACCAGAAGCGGTGACTCCTGTGAGTAGCGGTCGAAGTCGTCGACGCTGAGCTGCACACCTAGGCGGCCAGCAATGGCCAACAGGTGGACGACCGCGTTGGTCGAGCCGCCGATTGCAGCCAACACCCGGATGGCATTCTCGAAGTTGGAACGGGTGAGCACCTGGCTGATGATCAGACCCTCTCGCACCATCTCCACGATGCGACGTCCTGTCAGGTGAGCCAGACGGAGTCGGCGTGAGTCCGATGCTGGGATTGCGCCGTTTTGGGGCAGGGCAATACCGAGCGCTTCCGACATGCACGCCATGGTCGATGCGGTGCCCATGGTGTTGCACGAGCCTCGGCTGCGAGTCATGCAGCTTTCGAGGTCCAGGAACTCGTCCATTCCCATGTCGCCGGCGCGGACATCGGCGGTGTACTTGATGAGGTCGGTACCCGAGCCAAGCTCCTTGCCTCGATAGTGCCCGTTGAGCATGGGACCACCAGAAATCATGATGGTCGGCAGATCAACCGAGGCCGCTCCCATCAACTGAGCCGGGGTTGTCTTGTCGCAGCCCCCAAGAAGGACAACGCCATCCATGGGGTTGCCCCGGATCGACTCCTCGACGTCCATAGACATGAGGTTTCGCAGCAGCATGGCGGTTGGCCGGATCTGAGTTTCGCCCAACGAGGTCGTGGGAAAGATGAGTGGGACGCCTCCGGCCTCCCACACGCCACGCTTCACATGCTCAGCAATTTCGTCGACATGGCTGTTGCACGGCGTGAGCTCGGACCACGACGATGCGATACCGATCATGGGTCGCCCGTCGAAGGCATCGTCGGGCAGGCCCCGTTTCATCCAGCTCCGATGCCCGAATCCAGCTAGTGGCCGCCCGTACCATTCCTGCGACCGAAGGTCGTCTCCCATGTGGTCCCCTTTCCGGTGCTGACCATACGCTGCTCGGGTGACCACTGACCAAGAAACACCGGGTGCCCTCGATGGAGTTCGGGTAATCGACCTGACCACCGTGCTGATGGGTCCGCTGGCTACCAGGATGCTGGCCGACCATGGTGCCGACGTGATCAGAGTCGAGGCCATCGGCGGTGAGGCCTTTCTGGACAGTGCGCCTCGCCGCAATCCGAACATGAATGCCATGGCCCTCAACGCCCACCGCAACAAGCGGAGCGTCGCCCTCGATCTCAAGAGCGACAGTGGAGCGGCGGCCATGGCCGATTTGCTGGCCAGCGCAGATGTGTTCGTCTCGAACATGCGGGCCGCTGCCTTGGAACGGCTTGGGCTCGGGGCCGAGACGCTTCGAGCCCGCCATCCCGGCCTCATCCATTTGGTGGCCAACGGCTACGGATCGACCGGCCCCTACGCCGACCGAGCAGCCTACGACGATGCCATCCAGGCCGTTTCCGGACTAGCGGCTCTGACCGGACGAGTCACCGGCGAACCCGGCTACTCGCCAGCGGTGATGGCCGACAAGGTCTGTTCGCTTCACATCGTGCAAGCGGTGATGGCCGGTCTCCTCCATCAGCGTTCGACCGGTGCAGGGCAAGCCATCGAGGTGCCGATGTTCGAAACGCTGGTGGCCTTCAACATCGTCGAACACCACGGAGGTCAAATCTTTGAGCCACCGCTTGGAGACGTCGGCTACCCCCGCACCCTCAACCCCTATCGCAAGCCCTACCGGTGCAGCGACGGCTATGCCTGTCTGCTTCCCTACACCGATGCCAACTGGCAGGCGTTCTTCGGGTTTGTTGATCGACCAGAGCTAGCGACCGACCCTCGTTTTGCCGCCCACACCGATCGAATCGCCAACAGCTCTGAGCTCTACGCCATCGTCGAAGAGGTAGCGGTTCAGCACTCGGTCGATGACTGGATGGACTTCTGCAACGAGAACTCCATCCCCGCCAACCCGGTCCTAGACCTCAATCAAATGGCCGACGACGAGCATCTGAGGGCCGTTGACATGATGCCGATACTGGAGCACCCGACCGAGGGCGCGTATCGGGCAGTTCGGGATGCCATCAGCTACGACGCAACGCCAACCCGTCTTCGGCGACATGCCCCAACAGCGGGTCAGCACACCGTCGAAGTACTGACCGAGTTGGGATGGACCACCGAACAGCTCGCAGGCCTGGCATGATGCGGGGCATGCGACGCGAGAAGCGGCCGATTCCGGTGAAGTCGATCCTGTCAGCTCCGTTCCGAGCGGTAGCTGCCCCCTTCCGAGCCCTCAGCCGATTTCGGGCCAGGCGCAACGAGAAGAAGATGGCAAAAGTGGCTCGACTCACTCAGCAGCGCTTCGAGCGCATGGTGCCCAGCCTGCAAGACGAAGTGAAGCGCACCCGCAAGCGCCTGCTCGACTAGAGCCTGCTGGTCTAGAGAACGGGCAGGACTTCGCTGAGAAGGGCCGGCCGGGGCGAGCTGCGAAGGTTGGCGAACGTCGCCACGTCGGCGTTGATGATCTTCTCGCTTTCGGCATCGTTGAAGAACCTCTCGTTGTGGTCCTCCAAGGTCGGGAACGAGCAGACGGCGATGCCGTCGAGGGCGGGACCGTCGAGCGTCCGAACCACCGAGAGCTGAACGTAGTCCCACATAGCGGCATGGTGTTCGAGCGCCAGCGGAGCATGAATCTCACGCCAGTGAGTATCGGTCTGTTGGTGGGTCAGGTTCTCGTTGTGCACCAAGCCGAAGCAGGCAGACACGCCGGGCGTCTGGGTGCCCCGTTCCCACGTGACGTCGTGGGACTTAATCTGACGGCTGAAAACCAGGTGAGTAGCGACGTCGGCGGCTGGAGCGAGCTGGTCAGGATCGGAAACGACCGCACGGACGAGTGAACGGAACGGCGCCTTTTCGTGAGTGGCGTCGTTGGCGACATAGGCGATGCCACCAACCGCGGCTGCTACCTCCAGGCCAACGTCAGGGTCGGATCCAAGGACTACCAGTTCCAGCATGGGTCGATTCTGTCAGCCTCCGACCGGTTGGTCACGCCGGTTGTCCGCTGCCTCTCAAACCGGACTGGTTGATGGCGAGTGCCACGACGAACCCGAGGCCCAAGAGGTTGGCCGCCGAACCGAACAGGAACGCCAGCTGGTAATCGCCGGTGACGTCATGAAGCCAGCCGGCCAACCACGGCCCGATGGCGGCGGTTCCTCCGGCTCGGGCGAAGGCGGCCCCCACGATCGAGGCAGCGTGGGTACGACCCCAGATATCGCCACAGAGAGGCGGAAACAGAACGACGCCGCCGCCGTAGGAGAAGCCGAAGAGAACAGCACCGGCCCACAGGGCCTCGATGCTTCCGGCGAAGGCAAAGATTGCGAAGGCCGCGACCTCCAGCAGGAACATGGCGATCAACGTTGGGAAGCGTCCGGCGATATCGGAGAGCGGTCCGGCCAGCAGGCGACCGATGATTCCGCCGATTCCCATGGCACTGATCACGGTGGCGGCCCGTACAGGGCTGATTCCCAGATCCTCGGCTAGAGCCGCCCCATGAACGAAAGGTATGAAGACAGCCAGCCAGGTGAGGCCGTAGGCCCCGACGATCAAGAGAAACGGTCGGCTCCATCGGATATCGAATGCCGTCGACCCGACCTCGGTCTCGGTCGGTTCAACATCACCATCGGGGTGAAGGCCGCGGCTCTCAGGATCTCGCACCAGGAACTGGGCCGAGACGACGATCAAGATGGTGGCCAGCGCAGCCAGTGCCCGTAGCGTCGGCCGCCAGCCATAGGTAGACACCAAACCAGCAGCCACGGTAGGGACGATCAGATTTCCGACGCTGCCGCCAACTGTGGTCACCGCCACTGCCGTGCCTCGGAGCCGGGTGAACCACTTGACGACCGTGCCGTTGCATGGGGCCCAGGTAACGCTCATGCCAACGGCGGCCACCACGCCGAGGGTGACCATCAGGTGCCACGGCTCCTCAACAAAGCTCGAGAGCGCCCATCCAAGTCCGAGCATGAGGGCACCGATGCTCACGACCGGACGAGGGCCGAAACGGTCGGTGGCCGCGCCGGTGGGGGAGCTCAGGACGCTGTAGAAGAGAACGTAGATCGAGTACGGCAGGGCGGTCTGACTTCGGGACCATCCGAGTTCGTCGGAGATCGATGAAACGAACACGCCGTAGGAGAACTGCAACCCGTAGGCGACTAGCAAGATGAAAAAGGACGCGGCGACAACGACCCAGCCGTAGAAGAACGGCCTTTTCTCGCTCCCGCCCGCGCTCGAGGCGACGCGGGATCTCACCGGACTGGGCTAGCCACGGTTCTGAAACCAGATCCGGGCGACCACCGCCCACCCGACATGGGCCGCAGCTATCCAGAGGCGTCCACTTACCAGCCAGCCGCAGGCCGCTACGAAGAGCCCGAGCTGGTGGCCGGCAAACGCCGGTGGGAGATATTTCTCCGGAATCCGGGTTCTCCGGACAGCAATGGGAAGCACCAAGCCGTAGCCCACCAGGAAAAGCAGCGTTGATACGGGATGCACAAGGCCAAGCATGGCCTACTTCTGCCAGACTGACCCCATGTCTGACGCAGCTGGTCAAACCAACCGGACCGCAGAGTCCTTCCCAGCCAAAGCAAGCGGTGTGCACGACCTCGGTGGAAAAACCGGTTTCGGTCCGGTGCCAGCCGACGATGACGCCATCTTCCATGCCGATTGGGAACGTCGGGCCTTCGCCGTCAGCCAACTGGCTCAAATTGCGGCCGGGTTCAACACCGATGCTTTCCGACACGGTGTCGAACGAGAAGATCCCGATCTGTATCTCCGTATTCCCTATTTCGACAAGTGGATTCGCAATGGCGAACGAATGCTGGTCGAAGGAGGGGTCCTGGCCCCAGACGAGGTCAGTGCCCGAATGAACGGTTCGGAAAGCACCGGCCAACCGAGCCGTACGACCGATGCCACCCCCCACGGCGAGCGAGGTGTCCGGCGTCCTGCTGAACAGCCAGCCGTGTATGCCACAGGCGACCAGGTCAGGGTGCGGACCGACCGGACACCAACAGGTCACACCCGGCTTCCGAACTACGTCTTGGGCCACACCGGCGTCGTCGAACGAGTGAACGAGTCGTGGATCTTCCCCGACACTCACGCCCACGGACAGGGCGAGGACCCAACGTGGGTGTACGCCGTTCGTTTCAACGCTGCTGATCTCTGGCCCGACGACCATCCAACCGGTCAAGGGCACACCGTCCTTGTTGACCTCTACGAGCCCTACCTGGAGACCCCATGAGCCACGATCACCATCACCACCATCCGGAACCAACCGATCCCGCCATCAGGGTCGAAGCCATCGAGCAGCTACTCGTTGAGAAGGGCATCGTCACAACCGAACGAATTGACGGCGTCATCGACAAGTACGAACACGACATCGGCCCGATGAACGGCGCCACCATCGTGGCCAAAGCCTGGCTAGACCCCCAGTACCGGGACCGCCTTCTGTCCGATGGCAGCGCAGTGATAAAGGAGGAGGGGTTCAGCGGCGGTCAGGCCGAGCATCTGGTTGTGGTCGAAAACACCGATGAGGTTCACAACCTGGTCGTGTGCACCCTGTGCTCGTGTTACCCCTGGGCCGTTCTCGGCCTGCCGCCCTCGTGGTACAAGTCCCCCGAATACCGGGCTCGAGCTGTGCGCGATCCACGCGGCGTCCTCGCCGACTTCGGTACCGAACTCGATGAAGAGGTTGAGATTCGAGTCTGGGACTCCTCGGCCGAAGTGCGTTACATGGTCCTGCCCCAGCGTCCGCCCGAGGCCACTGGCGACACGGTGGAAGAACTCGCACCGATGGTCGGCCGAGACGCCATGATCGGTGTGCGGTTGGCCGGGGCCGACTCGTGACAGAAACAACTGCTGTGGCACTACCAACGGAGGGGCCCGGAGCTCCACCTCGAGAAAACGGCGAGCTGGTCTTCGACGCTCCGTGGCAGGGCAGGGCCTTTGGCGTAGCGGCCGCCCTCGTGGAGCAAGGCCAGTTCACCTGGTCAGATTTTCAGGCGGCGTTGATCACCACCGTCGGCCATGCCGATACCGACGGGCGAGATACCGGCCAACCGGCCTGCTACTGGCAGTGTTGGTTGGATGCCCTCGCCCTGGTGGCCGAAGCCGGTGATCTTGTGGGATCAGAGGACTGGTCAGCTCGCTGCTTGGAGCTTGCGGCCCGTCCGGTGGGTCATGACCACTGACATTTCGCCCAGTCGGTCCCGGAGGTGTTGACGCACATCGGCATGGGCCAACTCGAATGCCGAGAGCAGACGGTCGTCATGAGCCCACGGACACTCGTTGAGGAGCGACATCTCGGCCACCGCAATCAATGGCTCTGACTTGTTCGTCGAAACCAACATGATTTTCGGAAACAAACGTCTACCTGCTGCTCGTCGAAGACGTTGTTGCCACTGAGCCCCGAGTTCATTGATCGGATCACGGTCCAGGCTGCAGGTGGCCATCTGGTCGATGCACTCCTGAAGGACGGCAGCGGCTGCTGGCCGACAGTCCTCTCCCGTTGTCATCACCAGGGTTGTCAATGACCGACGGAAACGGGTGACCGCATCTTCAAAGATGCCGACCTCGTCGTCGATAACGCGAGAGGCAGCCTCGACCATGGCCTGCGCCAGGGGGTTGGCCGTGACCTCCCAGAACTCTGTCGGTGACGGATCGGTGCCGAGAGCAACCAACTCGCGAAGCTGTCGGTGCGAAGACAGGAGGGCACGAGGGGTCAGGTCATAGACCGAGCGAACTGCTTCCAGCCGCTCGTTCAAACGTTGTTCGACCACCGCCGTCCTGGTCGTCAGTCGTTGGCTGACTTCCAGGAGATGATCTCCCTCCGCTGTCCCTTGGTTCCTCGTGCTCACTCCTGCTCCGACTTTCAGGTTCCCGCTTGCCGCATCCATCGGTGAAACCCCTCGCAGGTTCAAGTAGTACGGGGTTGAAAGGTCGTCTGACCCAAGTTGCAGTTGTTCAGAACGGTACAAACGGCCCCTTATGGCTTCTAGACCGGGCATTTGACGGCCCCGCCAGGTAGGAGAGACGGCCCCGCCAGGTAGGAGAGGTAGCCTCTGATCATGTTCGGAGAGCGCCTGTCGCGAGTACGTCAAGCCATGGAAACCGGCGGGATCGATGCAGTACTTCTGTCGGTCGGTCCCGATCTGCCATGGCTCATTGGTTATGAGGCCATGCCCCTCGAGCGGCTCACGATGCTCGTTGTCCCGGTCGACAAGCCGGCCAAGCTGATACTTCCGGCGTTCGAAGCGGCACGGGTCGTCGAGCACCCCGAACTGTTCGCTATCGAAGGTTGGGGCGAAACCGACGACCCCATTCATCGAGTCGTCGAAGCCCTTGGTGGAACCTCCCGCCTGGCCATAGGCGACCGGACGTGGAGCCGATTCCTGGTTGGTCTGCAACAGGCGTTACCGGCATCGGACTGGGTGGCTGCCGGGGAGGTGGTTGGGCCGATCCGGGCAGTCAAGACCGAGGCCGAGATTGCAGCTCTCCAGCGGGCGGCCTCCGGCGTCGATCGCATCGCAGAGCAGCTGCGAACCGGCCAAATTCCCCTTATCGGCCGTACCGAGGCGGCAGTATCGGCCGATCTTGGCCAGCGGATCAAAGACGAAGGTCACGCCAAGGTCAACTTCGCCATCGTGGCTTCCGGTGAGAACGCAGCAAGCCCTCATCACCATGCCGGTGACAAGGTGATCGGCCCCAACGAGGTCGTCCTTTGCGACTTTGGCGGCACCACGGCTGAGCCCGAGGGTGAGCCCGGCTACTGCAGCGACATCACCCGATGTGTGTACACCGGCGAGCCTCCAGCTGAGTTCCAGGAAGCCTACGACATTCTGCAGGAAGCGCAGGCCCAGGCCGTCTCCGGAGCAACGGTTGGGACGCCGGCCGAAGCGGTCGACGCCATTGCCCGAACCAGGTTGGGCGAGGCCGACCTCGACAAATGGTTCCTCCATCGGCTCGGTCACGGCATAGGGGTCGAAGAGCATGAGGACCCGTACCTGGTCGAGGGCAATACCGAACCACTGGTGGCCGGCAACGCCTTTTCCATCGAGCCCGGCTTCTATGTAGACGGCAAATGGGGGGCTCGGATAGAAGACATTGTCGTAGCCACCGATGACGGGCCACTCGCACTCAACACCGTCGGGCACGACCTGGCGGTCGTGGAGGCCTGATAGCCGGGTGTTTGATCTACATGCAGCATCGGTGCTGCTTCAGTGGTCCACGGGAGGGCTGCTTTTTCTCTGGGTAACGACCAGGCGACGAGAGGTTGGTCTCGGGTACGGCTGGTTGATGCGCGCTACCTACGGAATCCTGGCTGCCATCGCGTTCGTTCTGGGAGTTCGCTATGGGCTCCGACCGGTCCGAGAAGCTGCGTCGGCCGGGGTGGTCGTAGCCACGACCATCGCCTTGGTGCAGTCGATTCGTCGGAAAGACGCTGGCGTGTCGGGCCAGGAAGCGCTGGCCGAGGAACGATCGGCTCGGGTTGAAGCCATGACCGGCATTGCTCGGGAAGCCAAAGAAAAGGGCGACGGGCAGGAGTTCGACCCCCGTCTGGATCTGGTTGCTCCGGTGATCGGCACCGTCGGACTTGTGGCTGCTGGTATCGGAGCAGGCGAGCCAGCCTGGCTCCAGGTAGCCCGGATGCTGGTGGGTGCCGCTTTCCTGGGAGCGGTCAGTGACGGCATGTTGCTGGGCCACTGGTACCTCGTCCAGCCCGGTCTTCGACGGGAACCACTTCTGGAACTGGTCTATTGGACCGGCGCACTCTGGCTCCCCGAAGTGATCCTTCTCCTCATCCCGACCGGCATGCTCTCCGCCTTCGACGGCACTATCGACGATGGTTACGGCGGCATGCTTGGCTGGTTCTGGGGAGCCTGTGCGGTCACGACCATCGGGCTGGTAGCGGTGACCCGGGCCGCGCTCCGTGAGCAACAGTACGCAGCTGTCATGGCCGCCACCGGCCTGCTTTATCTGGCCATCCTGACCGCCTTTGGCACCGATCTGGTCGCCCGCGCCATTCTTGCTCTTTAGCTGAGTCGGCTGTCGCCTCCCGCTTCGCCATCTGGTTCTCGCTGTGCCCGCTGCCTGCTTTGACCTTTTGGCGGATGGGGCGACCGCTGTTGGCGTTTTGGGGCTTTGAACGGCCGCTGGCGGTTGCTGGGTCCGCCAGAACGGGGAGAGCGGTGGCTGGGTCCGCCAGAAGACGGCAACGGGAGTGGTTGCTGGGGCCGACAGAAGCTCACACTTTCGTTCTGAAGTGCCGATGGTTAGTCTGTCTAATCGCGGTCGGAGCGGAGGTTCTGCCATGCCCAGAGCAATTTGGAGCGGTGCCGTCAGCTTTGGCCTGGTCTCGATACCGGTCAAGCTCTACACCGCTGTCAGCAAGAAGAACGTCAGCTTCAACCAGCTCGACCGCCGTACGGGCTCCCGCATCAAGCAGAAGAAGGTCTCTGCTATCGATGGCGAGGAAGTGCCCCGCAGCGAGATCGTCAAGGGCTACGAGGTCAGCCGGGACAGCTACGTGATCGTCGACGAGGACGAACTGGCCAGCCTGATGCCCAAGGAGTCTCGCACCATCGACATCTCCGACTTCATTGAACAAGCAGATATAGACCCCGTCCTCTACCAGACGGCCTACTACCTGGTGCCCGATGAGCTTGCTCGCAAGAGCTACGCCCTGCTGGTGAACGCCATGGCCGAGGCCGACCGGGTCGGTATCGCCACCTTTGTGATGAGGGGCAAGCAGCACCTGGCCGCCCTCCGACCGGTCGACGGCATGTTGATGCTCTCAACCATGAACTACGCCGATGAACTCGCCGACCCGGCCGAACTGCCCGGTTTCGACGAGTTGGCCGACATCGAGTTCAGCGAGCCCGAGATGGCCATGGCCAATCAGCTCATCGAATCACTCTCCGGCGAGTTCGAGCCGGAGAAGTACGAGGACACCTACCGGTTGGCCGTCATGGATCTCCTCGAACGAAAGGCAGCCGGCGACCTGACGGTGGCCGAGTTGCCAGCGGCAGCCGACGACGATTCAGTCGTCGATTTGCTCGCTGCTCTCGAAGCCAGCGTCGCGGCCGCAAAGGACTCCCGAAAGCGCCACCCGAGCAAGAAGACACCGGCCAAGAAGGCCAGCAAGAAGGCAGCAGCCAAGAAGACCGGTCGCAAAAAGGCTAAAGACGACGAGGTCGCCGAACCGGTAGCCAAGTCGGCCTGAGCCGCTGCTGCTAGTGGCCGAGAAGATCAAGGTCGACATAGACGGCCGCCAACTCAGCCTCTCCAATCTCGACAAGGTTCTGTACCCCGAGGCCGGGTTCACCAAGGCCCAGGTCATCGACTACTACGCCAGGGTCGCACCGGTTTTGTTGCCCCATGTCGCCGATCGGGGACTCACCCTCCGCCGCTTTCCCGATGGCGTCGATGGCGAGTCGTTCTTCGAAAAGCGGTGCCCCGGCCAC
>CALHBU010000226.1 GCA_937930655.1 uncultured Acidimicrobiales bacterium
GCCGGCGCCACAGTCCACACCGATCTACCCCAATCCCACCCATCTACCACCGGGTTCTCCTCCCGGCGGCGCCCTTCCACCCGCTCCCCCGCCGAAGCGACCCCCCGACCTCCCGTCCGGCCCTCCATCAATTCCGGACGACCGACTTCCCCCCGACTTTCCTCGTTCCTAGAACGTGCTCGACCATCTGCGGTTGGCCACCGGACAGCGACACGGCATCGTTGGTCCGGCCATGGCCGTGCCATTGTCAGCTGCCGACCCACCCGGCGTGCACCATGCCAGCGTCGCCGATACCGGCGACTGGGGACGCACCCAGGAACAAGAGGTTGGTTTGCTTCGCAGTGCCGGAGGGGGCGTTGGACGAGAGCCTGGGTTGGCCGAAATCTCGGCCATCGCCGAGTCGCTCGAGCGCTACGCAGCCAGCGTGGTCGAACTCGACACCGCCGTGGGGACAACACTCTCCGCTAATCAGCTGGTGCCCCTCGACAGCTGGACCCTTCACCATTCCGGTCAACGGGCCGACCCGACCTTCCCCGACCCCGAGGCCTACCCGGACGACCCGACCTATACCCCGGCCTTTTCGCTCGAGGACAACACCTTGCACTGGGTACCCGCGGGCCTGATGGCGCTACGTCGGGATTTCGGCTCTCTGGCAACCTCTTCCGGACTGGCCGCTCACTTCTCCCCGACGCTTGCCCTGCTCCGTGCGGTGCAGGAACTGGTCGAGCGCGACGCCTATGTCGTCACCTGGCTTCATGGCATCGCCGGCCGACGTCGGGCTGTGCCACAACTGGAGGCGGAGGTCGCTCCCCTGGGCGGGGTGGTGGTGGCCTACGACATCACTCCGGCCTACAGCCCACATCCGGTGGCGTGTGTAGCCGGCTCGCTGCCGCTCCGGGGTCGAGCCAGAAACTCACTCGGTGTTGCCTGTCGGGCGGACTGGCACGAGGCCGTCGAGAAGGCATACCTGGAGTTCGTCCAGGGCACCATGTTCGTGGGCCACCAACTGGCCCGAGTTCCCGAGCTCGAGGCGCTCCAACCCGAGACCTGCACCGGCTTCGACGAGCACGCGGTCTATTGGTCAGTCCACGGCGATCAGTGGTGGGGCCTGCCGTTGCACGCCGAGGCCGCCACCATCGACGACAACCGTGGCACGCCGGCCGTACCGCACAACGAAGCAGACCCGGCAGACCAGCTCGAAGCGCTCTCGAAGGCGCTGAGTCACACTGGCGTGCGGCTCTACTACCGACGACTACCCACCGCCGGCCTGGACCAACTTGGCCTGCACGTAGTTCGGGCGCTCTCCCCCGACCTCGCCCCGCTGCACCACAACCACAACTGGCCCTTCCTCGGCGGAACAGCACGAGATCTCAGTTGGCGATTCCCTGATCGAGCAACGTACGCGTCGTTTCCCAACCCCAACCCTCACGCCCTCGGATGACCGACCCAACCGAACGAACGCCAGCCCAGCGCTCCCCCTTCCTCGACTTTTGGGACGCCAGCCGCCTCACCCAGTTAACGGTGGACCAGTTCGTAACCCGCAGCGCGACCTGGGAAGAGCCGGAACCATCGATCTCTGTCTTTGACCAGGCCGCATCCGAACTCGATCTCCCTCCTATCGATGACAAGTTGCAGGATCTTTTTGCATCGCGAGTCAGCTCCCGACGGTTCACCGACGAACCCATTCCGACCACGGCAGTTGCCGAGGTTCTGGCCGCTACCGGACCCGCTGGCGACGGGCGGCCGGTCATTCCGTCGGCCGGTGGCCTGGACCCGCTCGGGGTGTTCGCTCTTGTCCTAAGGGGCGAGACACCGCTGGACGGCTACGTCGTCCACTATCGCCACCGAGAGCATCGAGTGGCAATCATCGGCGAAGTGCCGGATGAAGAAAGGTGTCGTCGCCTCTTCAGCCTCGACTGCGATGGCTCACCGGCCATGCTCCTAGCCTTTGCCGTCGACCCCGGGACGACTCTCAGCAAGTATGGCGAACGGGGTGGGCGCTTTCTTCTACAGCAGGTCGGCCATGCCATGCAGAACGTGGGACTTCGGCTGGCTGAGTCGCAGCGCCGACGGAGAGGAACGAAGCTCCACGGCTACATCGTCGGTGGCGTGCTCGATGAGGTGGCGGACCATCTTCGTCTCGGCCACACCAGGGCCGAGGTGGTCGGGGCCTACGCCATCGGAACTGGAAGCCCAGCCCCGACCTAGGTCGCTCCCGGTTCAGGGGACATTCCCGGTTCAGGCCCCGGGGTGGACCAACCCGTTCTCGTAGGCAAACACCACGCCCTGAACACGATCCCGGAGGCCGAGCTTGGACAACACGCTCGACACGTGGGTCTTCACCGTGGTCTCCCCAACGTAGAGCGCCTCGGCGATCTCGGCGTTGGTGAGCCCCAGCGCCACCTTCTCCAACACTTCTCGTTCCCGACCGGTCAGCACATCGAGACGGTCAGAACGGGCAACCCCCACTTTGGCGGTGGCGAACCGTTCGATGACCTGCCCGGTGACCGAGGGGTCGAGAAGGGACTTGCCGTCGGCTACCACCCGGACGGCATCGACGAGATCTTCCGGCGGGGCAGTCTTGAGCAGGAACCCGCTGGCCCCGGCTTGAAGAGCATCGAAGAGATAGTCGTCCCGTTGGAAGGTGGTGAGAATGAGGACTCGGGCCGTTGATTCGCTGGCCACCAGCTGTCGGGTGGCTTCGATGCCGTCCATATCCGGCATTTGCACGTCCATAAGGACGACGTCCGGTGTGACCTCGGCGGCCATGGTGAGCGCTTCCACACCGGACTCGGCCTCGCCAACCACCTCGATGTCGTCATGGGGATCAAGGAGGAGTCGGAAGCCTGCTCGCAGCATGGCCTGGTCGTCGGCCAGCAGCACTCGGATCATTGGTCGTCTCCTACTCGTGGCGCGCCTCGGTATCGAAGATGGGCGGCAACCGTCCAGCCGTCGGCGGTCGGTCCGACCTCCAGATTGCCGTCGTGAAGCGCCACCCGCTCCCGCATACCCACCAGTCCAAGGCCGCCGGTGCCGTTGCCCGAGCGGTCATTCACCCGACCGTTGTCGGTGATGAGTAGGTCGATGGCGTCAGGCTGATAGCTGATTCGTACAACGGCTCGGGTAGCGGCCGCGTGTTTTCGGGTGTTGGTCAAGGCTTCCTGGATGATCCGGTAGGCCGAGAGATCGACCGTTGTCGGCAGTGGTTCGGGGTCGCCATCGATGGCCAGTTCGATCTTGAGGCCGCCGGGAGCGTTGTCGACGAGTTGGTCGACCTGTCGCAGCGAGGGAGTGGGGGCTCGATCTGGTGCCGATTCGCCGCCACGGAGAAAGCCGAGAAGGCGGTGAAGTTCGCTCACTGCATCTCGACCTGAGTTCTCAATCTGTTGCAGGGCATCGGTGACTGGCTCCGATGTGCCGGCAGCCAGCTGCCGAGCGGCTCCGGCGTGCACCGTCATGGTGGTGACGTGGTGAGCGACAACATCATGTAGCTCCCGGGCGATCCGAATCCGTTCGCCCTCGACAGCCCGCTCCGCTACTTCCTGACGAGCTGCGCTGAGCTCGGCGTTTCGGGCGTCGAGCAGGGCGCTGCGTTCCTCGGCCTCGGCACTTTGAAGGTCAAGGCGGCGTACCACCATGCCGCCGGCAACGGCCAGGGATGCTGCTAGCACGGCGAGAAGCGTCTCACCAATGGCGGTAAGGGTGCCCGAGGCAACTCCCGACAACGCGTCGAGGCGGGGGTTGATGTCGTAGCCGGGGAGGCTTCCAACCACCAAGCCAGCGGCGGCGACCGGCAAAACCGACAGCAGTGGTCGGGCCGAGCGGGTGGCAGCCCAGAACGCGGCAGTGGCTACCGCTAGCTCGGGGACCGCGGTCTGACGGGTAACCATCGGAAAGCGGAGCTGGGCCACGGCGACGGCGACGGTAACGACCACCAGCGACGGCATCGGCCAGCGACGCAGCCCGGTGAGCGCCAGGGTGGCGATGAGACCCAAGACCAGCCCTATCTCGATCCGGTCAGTGGTGCTGAACAGTTCGAGAAGGAAGGTTCGCCCTGCTGGCGTTGCGCTCTCCAGGTCGTTCCTGGCGCCCAGGTAGGCAACAACCCAGCCAACGGCAACGAGGACGACCAACGCAACCTCCAAGACCCGCCGGGTTGGGGGCAGGCTCATGGATCGGACCGCCGACTGGCCTCGACAACAAGATCAAGAACGAAGTCACCGTCACCCATGAGCCCGGCGAACTCGACGATGAAGATCATTTCGCCCCGGCGTACGTAGAAAACGGAGAACTCGACGGCGACCTTGAGGTCGGCAAACTTCTGGCTGGCCGAGGATGTCAGCACCAACACCTGGGCGGTCTCATCAGAGCTAGCGGTCCCGTCAGAGTCGGCGACGTCGTGCTCGACCACCCGTTGGCTTACGGCCTGGTCGACAAAGGCCGGCTCTTCCCAAATGGGGGCGGTTGCCAGGCAATCGACGCCGTCGGCAACAAGTGAGTCCCAGAAGGCGACAGCCGAGGCCTCAGAATCGAACGCCAACTGCTCAAACTGGAGCTGCTCGCCGGACCGGCCTTGAATGCTGGACCAGGTTGGACCATGTAGCTCAAAGAGGGCCGTGGTCGGATCGGGAGAATCGCAGTCGCCAAGTAGCTCGGGCCCTCTGAAGACAGCGGCCCCAAAGGGAGTGAACCGATCGGGGATGAGGTCGAGGACAATGGCGGCCCGAGCCCGCTCCCCCAACGAGTCGATCAACGGGTCGTTCTGGAGAGCCCCGGCGTCGAGGACTCGCCCTCCCAGCTCAACCAGCATTGCTAGACCCTCATCGGGAAGTTCTTCTTTGCTGGGTCCAAGACGGTCGAGCCAGACCACCGAGTTCCCGAACTGCACGGCAGTGATTTCCAAAACAACGTTGAGGCTCTCGTTCTGGCCGACGTATTCCACGTCGTAGCGACGGCCGATGGAGGCAACCTGAACGTCGGGATGCTCAACGAAGGGTGTCTCGCCAATCGGCGACGCCACCTCGACTCCGAAGACTGATCCGCCTACCGAATAGGCACCACCCGACGATTGTTTGAGTCGCTCGTTCAGCTGCGGAACCATCAACTGGTCACACAGATCTGATTGTTCGCTGTTGAACCAGGCCAGTTCGGCCTGGGCCTCAGCTTCGGTGTCGAACTGGCTGATTCCGAAGCGAAGCTCGCTTCCGATCAGGTTTGTCTCGCTAAATCGGAGAAAGATGACACCGGTCTTGGCCTGAGGAGGGACGACGCCGCAGTCGTCTGGGATCTCCAGCACGGGGATGGGCCAGAGCTGCCATTCATCACCGAGGTCGTCGGTCGAGGGCAGCAGATCGTGCAGCATTCGCAGTTGCGATGCCGGTCCCTGACTGGCTTCGTAGCCGGGGGCCTCGTCCAAATCGGTTTCGGCACCAGCCATGTTGTCGTCAGGAGCGTCGTCGACGGCCGCCGCAGTGGAGTCGGGGGTGAGTTCGACCGTCGTGTCATCGGTCTGGGTTGGAGCCGCAGAGCACGATGTGAGAACCAGCAACGTGGCGAGCAGTGGTGCGCTATAGCGACGGCCGATGGTCGTCAACGACCTCCCGCTCTTTCTCGACAAGTGTGGTGCCACACTGCTCACGCTACGGGACCTCTGTCGGTCGAACATCGGGCGCAAGGACGAATGCCGGTCTCCTCCTTGCGGAGGAGAGGCTTCGTGCCAACCGATATCCGATGGAGTCCAGTTTCAGCCATCCAGAAGAACACGTCGAAGGAGATCGAGCAGCGTGATGGCGGAAAACTGCCGGATTCTCTCCCGATCACCGGGGAGACGGACGGTGGTAGCGACTGCGCCGCTTCCCGCTGCCGAGACGGCGAGGCAGGACGTTCCGGCTGGCACGCCATCAAGGTCGCCGGGCCCACCGACGCCGACGGTGGCGATACCTATGTCGGCTCCCATGGCCTCCCGGACTCCGTCAGCCATGGCAACAGCCGTCTCTTCGTTCACGGCTGCGCCATCGGCGACGCCAAGAAGACGCTCGGCAATGGCCGGCTGACCAGCGACGACTCCACCAAGCAGAACCTCGGCCGAGTCGGCTACCGCGGCGAGTCGACCGGTGATGTAACCCCCGCTGAGCGATTCGGCAACGGCCAGAGTGAGCCCCCTCGAGCGAAGAAGGTCGACAACGACGGACTCCATGTTGTCGTCGTCGTAGGCGAAGACGAGATGGCCGATGAGAGGCTCGAGAACCTTTTCCTCGGCGGCAATGATGGCGGCCGTCCCTTCTTCGTCGACCGCTTTGGCTGTGATTCGTACCTTGAGGCCCTCGACTCCCGACGCCAAAAAGGCCAACGTCGGGTTGCCAATGGCATCCAGTTCGTCGATCCGGTCGGCCAGGATCTCGGCTAACGCCGACTCCGAGGTGCCCCAGGTTCGGAGAACCCGGCTGCGTATCACCGCCGGCTCACCGGACCGGGCGATGAGATCGCCAAGGATGGTCCCGTTGACCATCTCCTTCATTTCGTAGGGCACGCCGGGAACGGCGTAGATGACCTTGCCGGTCACGGGGTCGCCAACAGGACAGACAAGACCGGGAGCGGTGCCCGGCTGTTGGGGGATGGGCGAGCAGCCAACCGGCACCATGGCCTGGCGGAGGTTGTTCTCCGGCATCTCTCGACCACGGCTGGCGAACATGTTCCTGATGCGCTCGGCGATGGCGTCGTCCATGACCAGCTCGACGCCCAGCAGGTCGGCGATGACTTCCCGGGTCAGGTCGTCCTGGGTAGGTCCGAGACCACCGCAACAGATGACGGCGTCGCTGCGGTCCAGGGCCTGGGAGATGACGGCACGGATCCGTTCAGGGTTGTCCCCGACCTTGGTTTGGTAGAAGGAGTCAAGACCGGCCATGGCCAGCTGCTCACCAATCCACGACGAGTTGGTGTCGACTATCTGCCCGAGAAGCAGCTCGGTTCCGACCGCTACTACTTCAACCCTCATCTACAGACCTCCCGGTCGCTTACTCTCTGGCTGAACAGCTCTCTTGCTTGCTTACAGCCCTTTTGTTCTAGCGGGACCCAGTGGTCCGTAACGCATCGCTGCCATCGTTGACATACTGGAGGCCGGTGACGATGGTGAACCCCACCGCCAGCCACAGCAGAGCGTCGGCCACCCACAGCGCCGAGTTGAGTGCCGGACACATGGCGGCCGCCAAGGCAATGCCCTGCACGAAGGTCTTGTACTTGGCCGATGTTCTGGCTGGCACCGCCAGCCCGCGACGGCCCCAGTAGGACCGGTAGATCATGATGCCGATTTCCCGGACGGTGATGAGCACCATCGGCAGCAGCGCAAAGCGATCGATCTGAACCAAGGCGAAGCCGGTGAGCAACACCACCAACTTGTCGGCCAAAGGGTCGAAGAACGCTCCGAACCGGGTGGGTGCAGCCTGGCGAGCCAGCTGACCGTCGAAGAGATCGGTTGCACCCAGGGCCCAACCCAACCAGAAGGTCAGCCACCACGGATTTTGCTCCAGAACGAGGAGTGCCAGAACCGGAGCCAGGAGAAATCGGGCGATGGTGAGGCCATTGGCCGCCAACGCATACTTCGAGCTTCCTATGAGATCGGTGGCCGTGGCATCAGACGTCATGCGGAATCACGAACCTGGGCCACTAAATCGGGGCCCTCGGCACCGATCACATCGACGGTGGCAAAGCTGCCGACCTCGAGGTCGGTAGGCACCGTCACGATGCCGTCGATTTCAGGGGCTTCCCGATGGGAGCGGCCGATGCCGGGCGAATCGACCAGCACCTCGATGGTTGAGCCGATCAGGGCATCGCGGGACTCAGTGGTGATGCCATCCTGAAGGACGCTGAGCTCTTGGAGCCGCTCGTCGATCAGACTGCGCGGCACGACCCGGTCCAGGTCGGCGGCGTAGGTTCCCTCCTCGGCCGAGTAGGCAAAGAAGCCGCACCAGTCGAGCCTCGCCTCCTCGACAAACGACAGCAGGAGATCGTGATCGGCTTCGGTCTCGCCCGGATAGCCGACGATGAAGTTCGAACGAAAGGCTGCGTTGGGCTCGCGGCGACGAATGTCGGCCATGCGGTCGAGAAACACCTGCCCCTCACCCCAGCGGCGCATCCGCCGCAGCAACGGACGCGAGACGTGTTGGAGCGAGAGATCGAAATAGGGCACGCCGGTATCGCAGACCGCGCCGATGAGCTGGTCGGTGAGATCGGACGGATACAGGTAGAGCAATCGGACCCGGTCGACCTGTTGGGCCACCGCGTTGACCAGCGGCACGATGGCTCGTTCGCCCTGGCCCTGGTCACGCCCAAAGGCGGCAAGGTCCTGGGCGACGAGCACGATCTCTCGGGCCCCCAGTTGGTCGACTTCGGTGAGAATGGACTCGATGGTGCGGCTTCTCTGCTTGCCCCGGAAACTGGGGATGGCGCAGAACCCGCAGTTGCGGTCGCACCCTTCGGCCACTTTCACATAGGCCCACGGAGCGGTGGCTGCCGGCCGTGGCAGCTCCAGGAGATCGAGACTCGGTACCGCCGGTTGCCGGCGAGTAGAGCCAAGCGTGACCGGCACACCGAACCCGGCAACCTGATCGACCTCGGGCAACGCCTCGGCCAGATCGTCGCCATAACGTTCGGCCAGGCAGCCGGTGACAACCAGCTCGGAGCCATCCTTGCGGACGCCTTCGAACGACAGAATGGTGTCGATCGATTCCTGCCGGGCGTCCTCGACAAAGGCGCAGGTATTGACCACGACGACATCGGCATCTTCGGCTCGGTCGGCGGCAACAAGACCGTCCGCCACCAAGGTTCCGACCAACTTGTCGGAATCAACCTGGTTTTTTGGGCAGCCGAGTGTCTCGACCCAATAGCGACGTTGCACCCGACCATGGTATCGACGGCAATCAGCCGCCAGGATGCTCGTGGTCTTCGGACTCCAACCGGCTCAGCTGGACCTGCCGAAAGCGCCAGGCCAGCAGCAAGGCCAGAGCGACGGTGGCGCCCACCAGCACCCAGGTCGCGGCGACAAACAGCGACGACCGACCGGTTTCGAACTCGCCGGCGACCAGCAACTCGGGCTGGCGACCCCCGGCGTCGTAGGTGAACTGATAGACCGCTTCGAACGTTGCTTCATCGGCATACGACACGTCGTAGGACACGACGTACACGCCCTCGATCTCAAGTAAGGGAACCACCACCTCGACCAATCCCTCGTAGGGCTGGGTGATCTCGCCGGTGATGTCGGTGCTATCGGGGTCGAGCACTCGAACGTTGACCGTGACGATCGGTTCGCCGAAGTACAACTGCAGCACTTCCACCTCACCACCGGCTAACTCACCGGGCGCAGGAACGGCGATGACCAGCCCATCATGGGCCGAGACCGACGACGGCATCAGGCCAACCGTCATGGCAACCAACAGGGCGACGAGAGCGGCCAGAGGAAACCGCAATGCTGGCTTCAGCCGACTCATCAGCCGGCTTCGGTTATCGAGGTCAGCACCAAGAAACTGGCGAAGACGGCGAGCAGAATCACACCCTCGAAACGCTCGAACTTTCGACGAGTCAGCATGGCGATGAACGCACCGACGGCCACCACCACCATGAACGAATTGCCGACCGTCCAGTCGGCGTCACTCGACGACTTTGCCGATCCCCCCAGTAGACCAACCACGCCACCGACAGCCAGTGAGTTGAAGAGGTTGCTGCCCAGGAGATTGCCAACAATGAGTTCGGCTTGGCGGGCCCGGGCGGCGGCAATAGCGGTGACCAACTCGGGCAACGAGGTGCCAATAGCCACAAGAGTCAGCCCGATGAAACCGCCGCCAACGCCGAGTCGATCAGCTAGGTCAAGGGCCCCCCACACCAGAACCCAGGCACCGGCCACGGTAAGGGCCATGGCCACCAGGGTGCGGACGCCTTCGACAACAGCCGAGGGCTGTTGGTCGCCAACAAGTTCGCCCACCTCGGCCTCGAGCTCGGGACTACCTCCGGCAATGATCAGCCAGAGGGCCCCAGCCAGAACCACCAGCAGAAAAACACCGATGATCGGGTTTAGTCCCACCGTCAGGCCAACGGCGAACAGCAGCACTGCTCCGGTCGATAGCGGTGCTTCCCTCCGGAGGACGTCGCGACTGAGCGGCATGGTGAGAATGAGCGATGCTGCGCCAAGGATCAACGACAGGTTGGCGATATTGGAGCCAATGATGTTGCCGATACCAACATCGGTATCGCCGCGGGATGCGGCCAACGCCGACACCAACAGCTCCGGAGCGCTGGTGCCGAAACCAACGACAATCGCACCGATGACGATCGGCGACAACCGAAGAATCAGGGCCAGTCGAGTGGCCCCAGCGACGAATTCGTCGGCCGATTTCCAAAGGATGAGAACACCGACAACAACCGCGGCGAGGGCCAAAAGCATTGGTTTGGAGGCTAGAGCCGCTGTGGCGACAGGAGACGGCTAGTCCGGCGATCGATAACCGGGGGGCGGCGACAAGGCTGGGTCGTCGCCGTCAATCGCAAAGTCGTCGGTGTCGTCCCTGTCATGTGTCGCGTCTTCCAACGAAGACACGTCGACCGACGAAATATCGATCGGTTCATCGGCCAAGTCGACCAACGGCAGCGGTTCCTCCGACGCGGTGATGTCGCGAAGTGTCTGCTCTGGTTCGACCGGCACAAAAGGCTCGGGGTCGGGTTCCGGGATGGCCTCGGCGACGGGCGCAACGGCGGCTGGTGGGTTGGTGGCACCGACGGGAGACGACGCAGCGCCGGCAGCCCGCATGGCTGGCGGCCAGTTGCCGGCATCGAGATCCTGGGGGGTCATCAGGACATCTCGAGCCTTGGAGCCGATCGATGGCCCGACCACGCCTCGTTCCTCCAACAGATCCATCAGCCGGCCTGCTCGGGCGAACCCGACTCGCAACTTCCGCTGCAGCATGGACGTCGAGCCAAGCTGGGAACGAACAATCAGCTCCATGGCCTGGAGCATGAGCTCGTCGTCCTCGTCATGACCGGTCGTGCCACCGGGCAGGGCGGCAGCCGCCTCGGAGACCTCTTCGCCGAGAACCCGGCTGTCGTAGACGACTTCGGGCGCCTGGTTCTTCCAGTGCTCGACGATCTCGCTGACTTCTTCCTCGGTAACCCACGCCCCCTGGAATCGGGCCGGAGTACTGGTGGAACCATCAAGTAGCAAACCATCGCCGCGGCCAACAAGGCGCTCGGCACCCTGCTGATCCAGTACCACCCGACTATCGGTGAGGCTCGACACAGCAAAGGCCAGTCGGGCCGGCACATTGGCCTTGATGAGCCCGGTAATGACGTTGGTCGAAGGCCGTTGGGTGGCGATGACCAGATGAATGCCGACGGCCCGAGCCTTCTGGGCGATTCGACAGATCGATTCCTCGACGTCTCGAGCCGCCACCATCATCAGGTCGGCCAGCTCGTCGAGGATGATGACGATGTAGGACAGCTTGGTGGCGTCGATGTCGTCGCCGTCGGGCCCTGGGCGAGAAGGCACCCGGTCTTCTTCGACCGCCTTGTTGTAGCCGTCGATGTCGCGGACACCGAACTCGCTCAGGAGGTCGTAACGCCGTTCCATTTCTCGAACGCCCCAGGCCAGAGCATTGGCCGCCTTCTTGGGGTCGGTGACCACCTCGGTGAGCAGATGGGGAAGACGCTCGTACTGCGTGAGTTCGACCCGCTTGGGGTCGACCAGAATGAGCCGAACCTCTTCCGGGGTCGATCGCATCAGCAGCGACGTGAGCATGGAGTTGATACAGCTCGACTTGCCGGACCCGGTTTGGCCAGCCACCAACAGGTGGGGCATCTTCGCCAGGTTGGCCATAACGGTCTTGCCGGTGATGTCTCGACCGAGGGTGACTTCGAGAGGATGAGTGGCTGCGGCCGCTTCCTCGGAGAACAGAAGATCGCCAACGGTGATCATCTGGCGGCGTACGTTCGGTACTTCGACGCCGATGGCCTGCTTGCCCGGGATGGGGGCCAGGATTCGCACATCGGGGGTCGCCATGGCGTAGGCGATGTCCTTATGGAGGCTGGTGACCCGATTGACCTTCACGCCGGGTCCGAGTTCGAGTTCGAAGCGGCTGACGGTTGGCCCGACGACAACACCTACCAGGCGGGTTTCGACGCCGTGCTCGGCCAACGCGTGTTCGAGCTGACGACCGGTTTTTTCGACCGAGGCTCGGTCGACGTCCTGGCCTTCGCTTCGCTCCAGGAGGCTCATGGTTGGCAGGGTCCACGAGCCTGCGCCGGGCCGAGGCGGAACAACACTCATGCCATCGACCTGCGACGGCTGGGGGATGTCGATGACCGGTTCTGGTGCTGCGTGACCCCATTCGGTCAATCCTGAATCGGCCCCACTGGCGCCATCGGCCAGAAGAGGCTCTGGCTCCGGGACCGGCTGATCGAGCTCGGGTTCGAGGTCGGCATCGGAGATGTCGTGCAACTCCCGTCCGGACCGGCGAAGGTCGATGTAGTGCTCACCCTGGTCGATTGAGTCGCTCTCGGTGGGAGGCTCAGGTGGAAGCTCGAGGTCAAAGATCGAGCTGTCGGACGGGCCGGAGGTCGGCTTGGCGTCGGATTCTGGTTCGGCCGGGCCGCCCCGAATGGCATCGACAAGGCCCGAAATCCACGTACCGAGCCTGGTTCCCTGTTCAGAAACAGCGTCGGCGGCAGGAGCGGCCTGCAGGCCGGTGAGAAGAATGAGGGCGACCAACAGGAAGGCGACGGTCAGGATGACCTGGCCCCACGAGCCGAAGTAGCGCTCGAGGGTTCCGCCAACGGCCACGCCGGCCCAGCCACCCGATTTGGACAAGAACTCGGCTGATGAGCCCCAACCCGGTCGACCGCCCAGCATGTCGAGCACACTGAAGGCTGCCATCACGATCAATGCTCTGGCCGCTAAGCGACCGCCTGGGTTGGCGACCTTCTTGCGCTTCTTTCGCTTCCGTTGCGGGGTTCGCAACCGTTGCCAGCCAATGACCAGCAGGACGGGCGGCAAGAGATACCGAGCCCGACCAACCAGCGAGCCAGTCATGTCAGCCAGGAACTGGCCGACGATGCCGGTTGCGCCGGTGTAAAGAGCAAGGCCGAGGAGGAGACCAAGCACGAGGAGGGCAATGCCCTGCACCTCGCGCCGATCGTTCTGGGCGCGCTTCGCTGCACTCGTGGTGCGAGTGCTCGATCGACCGCCCGCAGCCCCTCGACCGGAACGCGAAGGTTTCCGATTCGTTGTAGCCACAGTGAACCTCACCCTAGCGGGTCGGTCAGCCACCGTGAGGGAGGGTGGCCGACCGAGTCCGCGTGGGGAACATTCATCTCGCCCCTAGCTCGACGAAACAGAGCTCGGTCGAGAGCAGAAGCTCTAGGCCTCGGCCGGGTCCTCGAGCAGGCCCTTGTGAATAACAGCGCCGATGACCGCACCCACGATGGGGGCGACCCAGAACAGCCACAGCTGACCGATCTGGTTGCTTCCGGCGAAGATGGCCATCGCCGTTGAACGGGCCGGGTTGACGCTGGTGTTGGTGATCGGGATCGACACCATGTGAATGAGGGCGAGGCTAAGACCAATAGCGAGACCACCCATGGCCGGGGATGCCGCCTTGGCGGTGGCCCCGAGGATGATCAGCAGGAAGACTGCGGTCAGAACAACCTCGGCAACGAGAGCAGCAATCATGCTGTAGCCGCCCGGTGAGAAGTCGCCGTAGCCGTTGGTGGCAAACGCACCAGCGGCTTCGCCGTCGATCGCGAAGCCATCGGCTCCCTTGGCAATCACGTAGATGATGGCTGCTGCAGCCGCACCACCGACGACCTGCACGACGATGTATCCGGCAGCCTTGGCGGCCTCGAATTTTCCAGCCACGGTTAGCCCGAGGGTGACCGCTGGGTTGAAGTGACCACCCGAGACCGGGCCGAAGGCGTAGGCGCCGGTTACAACGGTGAGACCGAAGGCCAGGCTGACGCCTAGGAATCCGAGACCCAGGTTGTTGTTGGTGTCGGCGCCGAACCCGGCGGCGAACACTGCAGATCCACAACCGCCCAGGACTAGCCAGAACGTGCCGAGAAATTCAGCTACTAACGCTCGCGTTGCTTGCATAGCTCCCCTTTCATAAGGACCGGTCGAACGACCAGTTTGGAGTTAGACGTCCCCAAGAGTCAGAAGGTCGCGTCGGCTACGCTGGGTAGATGGCTGACGTGACACTTTTCCACAATCCCAATTGAAGTACTTCGGTCGCAGCACAGGATGTGCTGCAGCAGGCAGGGGTTGAGTACGACACCGTTTTGTACATGAAAGAAAAGCCGGACCGGGATGCTCTGGCCGACCTCGTGTCGAAGCTCGAGGACGACCCCGCCGACCTGGTTCGACGAGACAAGTTCTTCAAGGACACCGTGGTGGCCAAGGATGGGTTCGACGAGGCCACCTTGTCCGATCCGGAGGTGGTCATCGATCTGTTGGCGAAGCACTCCCGGCTGATCCAGCGCCCTGTCGTGATCAAGGGTGATGTGGCCATCATCGGCCGGCCCCGGGACCGGGTCCCCGCCCTTTTCGACTGACAAGGCTCGCGTCGACCACTCAGAAGCAGTTTTCGAACACCTGCACGTTGCCGTGCCCATCGACGTCGACGACGTCGAACCGCAGCGTGGCGAACGGGCCCTGCGTGGGCTGACGCAGCCATTCGTTGGCCACAGCTCGTATTTTGCGCTGCTTGGCGATGGTGACGGCTTCGACACCGAGGCCGAACCTGGCGGTGGTGCGGGTCTTGACCTCGCAGAACACCACGGTGTCGGCGTGCTGGCAGACCAGGTCTAGTTCCCCGGTTGCTGTTCGCCAGTTGCGGTCGAGCAGCACGAATCCAGCGGCCTCGTACCATGCGGCGGCGGCGTCTTCGCCTCGTTGGCCGAGGTCCTGATTGTGTGTCACCGCCCTACCCAACGGGTAGGTGAGGAATCAGGTGTAGCGCTTCTCTTTGATCTTGGCCGACTTACCAACGCGGTCCCGCAGGTAGTACAGCTTGGCTCGACGTACGTCACCCCGAGTCACCACCTCGATCTTTTCGATGTTTGGTGAATGCAGGGGGAAGGTACGTTCGACGCCGACGCCGAAGCTGAGCTTACGAACCTTGAACGACTCGCCAGCACCGGCTCCACGACGGGCGATAACGACGCCCTGGAAGACCTGGACCCGCTCACGGTTGCCTTCGATGACCTTCACGTGAACCTTGACGGTGTCACCGGGTGCGAAGTCGGGGATGTCGTCTCGAAGCTGAGACTGTTCAACGCTATCGGTGAGGTTCATGGTGGATCCTGGTTCGATCAGTTCCGCCAGAAGACGGAGCCGTTGGGCCGACCTCTGAGGGTATTGGGCCGCCGGCCGATTTCAACCAGCGTTCAACTCGTCAAGCAGCGCCTGGTCCTCGGCCGAGAGCCCGCCCCTGTCCTCGATGAGATCGGGCCGCTGGGCAAGTGTTCGCTCTAGGGCCTTGGCTCGACGCCAACGCTCGATTGCTGCGTGATTTCCCGACCGGAGCACCGCTGGTACCTCGTGCCCCAGGTACTCGGCGGGACGGGTGTAATGCGGGTACTCGAGCAAACCGTCGGAGAACGACTCATCGGTGGCCGAGGACTCATTGCCCAGCACTCCGGGTACCAGCCGGGCGACGGCCTCGATGACCACCGCCGCTGCCACTTCGCCACCAGCAAGTACGTAGTCGCCAACGGAAAGTTCGGCATCGACCAGTTGGTCTCGGACCCGTTGATCAATGCCCTCGTAGCGGCCGCAAAGCAACGTGAAGCCATCGAGCTCGGCCAGATCAGCTGCCCATCCCTGGTCGAAGGGACGTCCTGTGGGTGACAGATAGAGAAGAGGGCGGGGTGGTTGGACGGCAGCCACCGTGTCGAAAATCGGCTCCGGTCGCATGACCATGCCGGCGCCGCCTCCGAACGGAGGGCCGTCGACCGTTCGGTGCTTGTCGGTCGTGGCGGCCCGCAGGTCGTGGACGTTGACCTCTAGCAGACCGGTTTCGATTCCTCGGCCCACAACGCTGGCGGTGGCAAAGCCCGAGACCACCTCGGGGAAGATGGTGAGTACGTCGATGCGCATCTCAGGCTCAGGCCTGACTGTCGTCAACATCGTCACCATCGTCACCATCGTCGACGAGGAGCTCGAAGAGGCCTGCCGGCACATCGACCGTGACGATGCCGTCGACGACCTCAACGATGAAGTTGAACGGAACCAGTGACCCGTTGTCGAGCTCCATCAGGTCGGATGCCGGGTTGTCGATGACCGACACCACGGTGCCCTGGTCGGCTCCGTGCTGATCGACGAGCCGAGCACCAATGACCTCATGCACGAATACCGCCTCATCGGCGATGTGACCAAGTGCCTCATCGGCAAGGGGCTGGGCCAGAACAGTCTTGCCCCGCAGAAGATCAGCTTGGTTTCGATCGGTCAGACCCTCAAAGCTCACCAACTGATACTTCTGGTGAGGGCGGGAGGCACTCACCCGGTACACCCGGCCGTCGACGATGAGTTCGCTTCCCTTGCGGGCGCGGACATCCACGATGTCGGTCGTGAAGGTGATGAGAACGTCGCCACGAACCCCGTGCGACTTGGCTATTCGTCCGACCTCGAGAGGGGTCACAGGATGTCGCCACACAGACTCATTGATCGGACGAACTCATTGATCGGACAGACTCATCGGCCCGACGAGATCACTCGACGAACTCGACCTCAGTGCCGGAGATGCCGTCGTTGGCGGCTGCTGCTCCGACAACGGTGCGAATAGCCGAAGCGACCCGACCGCGACGACCGATGACTCGGCCCATGTCGTCCTTGTTGACCGACACGTCGAAGCGCACTCGACCGTCGCCAACGCTCGACGCCTCGACAGAAACTTCGTCGGGGGTGGAAACAACCGACCGGCAGAGATGCACGAGTACCGCTTCGGCGGTGGGAGCCAGTGCGTCGTCGCTCACGACTCGCCGCCGGTGCTAACCGTCTCTTCGGTGGCAGCCACTGCGGCAGCAGCGGCTTCAGCTTCGGCCGCGGCAGCAGCCGCCAGCTCCTCCGGAGACTTGCCGTCCTTGAAGGCGTCCCAGGCTCCGGAGATTTCCAGAAGCTTCTTGACTCGTTCGCTGGGCTGAGCGCCGTGACGGAGCCAGTGCACGGCCTTGGCGTTGTCGACCTTGATGACCGAGGGCTCGACGCGAGGCTGGTACGTACCGACGATCTCGATAAACCGCCCGTCGCGGGGGCTCCGGGCGTCGGCGGCAACGATGCGGTAGGTGGGCTGCTTCTTCTTTCCCATCCGCATGAGGCGGAGTCGTACTGCCACGTGAGTCTCTCTTCTTCAAAGGGTGTCTACCGGACGAAACCGGGCAACGTTTGTGGGGGCAACTGCGAGCCGGGTGCTCAGCAAGCGCAGGGTATTACGAGCAACAAACGAGCGTAGCGCCGCGCACTCTGCGCTCCACCAACGCCCGTCGACAAACGAACGCCGACGAGCCTGATGCTAGCTGGAAGAGCCCGATCAGCTGCCAAGCTCGTCTAGTTCGCCAGCCAGCTTCTCGAAGTCTTCCTCGTCAAGCCGATCGAGACCGGGAAGCATCAGTGGAGCCTTGGTCTTCTTTGTTCCCTTTTCGGTGACTCTGGCGGTGTTCTTAGGCGTTACCCGGCCGCCCTTTTGCTTGCCCTTGGCGCCCTTGTTCTTGCCCTTGCCCTTCCGGTTTTTCTTCGCTTTCTTGGTGCCCATGCCACCCATGCGCTTCATCATCTTCTGCATCTCGCTGAACTGTTTGACCAGCATGGCGACCTGATTGGCGTTGGTTCCTGAACCGGTGGCAATCCGAGCCCGGCGGGAGGCGTCGATGATCTCGGGAGTGGCCCGTTCGGCGATAGTCATCGACTTGATGATTGCTTCGATCTTTCCCAGCTCGCCATCGTCGACTTCGACGTCGCGCATCTCTTTCGGAAGCCCGGGCAACATGCCGATCAAGCCACTCAGCGGGCCCATCTTTTTGAGCTGCTGCATTTGCTCGAGAAAGTCATCGAGCGTGAAGGTGCCGTCCATGAGGGCTTCGGCAGCCTTCTCGGCTTCTTCTTGCTCGAAGGTTTCCTCGGCCTTCTCTATGAGCGTGAGAACATCGCCCATACCGAGGATGCGACTGGCCATCCGGTCGGGGTGGAAGAGCTCGAACTCATCGAGTTTTTCGCCAGTGGCAGCAAAGGCAATGGGACGGCCAACGACCTCTTTGACCGAGAGCGCAGCACCACCACGGGCATCACCGTCGAGCTTGGTGAGGATGACTCCGTCGAGCTCCAACTTGTCGTGGAACGACTCGGCGACGGTTACCGCGTCCTGACCGGTCATGGCGTCGACAACCAGGAAGGTGTAGTGCGGGCTGACCGCCTCGGAGATGAGGCGTACCTCTTCCATTAGCTCTTCGTCGATGGCCAAGCGGCCAGCGGTGTCGACGATGACTACATCGCGACCGGTCGAGCGCGCTTCTTCGATCGACTTTCGAGCAACCTCAACGGGATCGGATGCTTCGCTAAAGACCGGCACGTCGACCTGACGTCCGAGCGTGCGAAGCTGCTCGACGGCGGCCGGGCGCTGGAGGTCGGCACCAACAAGCAGCGGATTGCGACCCTGGCTCTTGAACCACTTGGCCAACTTGCCGGACGTGGTGGTCTTACCCGAGCCCTGGAGGCCGGCCATCATCACGACTGTCGGCGGCTTGTCGTTGTAGGTGATGGAGATGGTTTCGCCGCCGAGGCTCTCGGTGAGCTCCTCGTTGACGATCTTGATGACCTGTTGGGCCGGGTTCAGGGCCTTGTGAACGGCCTCACCGGTAGCCCGCTCCTTGATGCGGTCCCGCAGACTGCGGACCACGCCAATGTTGACGTCGGCCTCCAGGAGGGCCAGACGTATTTCCCGGAGGGCTTCGTCGACGTCGTCCTCGGTCAGGACTCCCTTCTTCGAGAGTCGGCTGAAGATGCCATCGAACTTGTCGGTCAGTGACTGAAACATGCCGTGTAGAGCCTACCGGGGCCACCGTGACCAACCAGGCCATCCTCAGCAACCGGTCCAACCGACCCCGCCCGCCAGATTCTGGCGGACCCAACAACCACTCGCGGCGCTTTGTCCCCCCTAACGACCGAGGATGACACCTGGGTCAGCCAGAACGAGAACTGAGGTCGCACCGTCCGCCAGAACGACGGCGATAGCGGGCGGGCGACTACTCGAAGAGGGCGTCGATGAACTCGTCGGGGTCGAAGTCGACGAGATCCTCGACGCCTTCACCTAGACCGACCAGCTTCACCGGAATTCCCAGTTCGCTTTCGATGGCGAAGACGATGCCGCCCTTGGCTGATCCGTCGAGCTTGGTGAGTACCACGCCAGTGACCTCGACTGCCTCGGCGAACACCTTGGCCTGCACCATGCCGTTCTGGCCGGTGGTGGCGTCGAGCACCAGAAGAACCTCGCTGACATGGCCCGGTTCCTTGGCCGCCACCCTTCGGACCTTCGAGAGTTCGTCCATCAGGTTCGACTTGTTCTGCAGGCGACCTGCGGTGTCGGCCAGGACGATGTTGCAGTCTCGTGAGGCCGCGGCCTGAATGCCATCGAAGATGACCGATGAGGGATCGCCTCCCTCATTGCCACGAACGATCTCACAATCACTACGTTCGGCCCACATGGTGAGCTGTTCTGCCGCCGCCGCCCGGAAGGTGTCGCCGGCCGCCATCAGCGGCTTGTGTCCTTCTTCTTTGAGTCGGCGTCCGAGCTTGCCAATGGTGGTGGTTTTGCCAACGCCGTTGACACCGACGAAGAGCCAGACATTGGTCTTGCCGTCGTCGACGGTGAGGCCGCGGTCCTTGTCGGCAATTTCGGCCCGCATTCGTTCTTTCAGCAGTTCGAGAACCTGGGCCCCTTCCTCGGTGCTGTTCTCCTTGGCCTTGGATCGGACGTCTTCGATGAGAGCCATGGAGGTGGCGACGCCGACATCAGCCCTGATCAACGCTTCTTCGAGGTCTTCCCATGCTTCGTCGTCGACCTTGCCAAGACCGACCAGACCACCGAGATAGCCGGAGAAGGCCGAGCGGGCCTTGCCCAGACGCTCGAAGAACGACGGTTTGACCGGCGGGGGCTCCTCGATGACCTCCGGCTTGTCGAGAACGGCGACGTCACTGTCCTGCTCACCATCGGGGGTGCCGTCGACCGCCGGGTCGTCGAGAACGGCATCGTCCAGGACGGCAACGTCGCCGCGGTCGACGGTGTCGCGGTCGAGGACCGCGGTATCGCCGCCACGGGGCTGGAGTTCCAGATCGGGGCCGCGACGTCGGGTCGATACGAAAGCAACGCCACCGATGGCGACGAACACGGCGATGGCAATGAGGACGATAAGGATTGGATCCATTGCCGCTGAGCTTACTGGGACCGAACCACCCGGCCCTGGAGGATCAGCGTTCGCCGAGTACCGCAGTGATGGACAGCGACTCGCCGTCACGCATCAGCACCAGCACGACTTCATCGCCGGGGAAGCTTGTTTGAATGAGTCCGGCCAACTCCTGGAAAGCCGTGACCGGAGCGCCATCGACGCTGGTGACGATGTCGCCGACCTGGAGTCCGGCGTCGGCCGCGGCCGATCCGGCCGTGACGTCCGCGATCTCCACCCCGACTTCGCCGCCTGCTGGCTCAGTTCCCTCGACGCCGAGGAAACCCGGTTCGAGCGGCTCTCCGTTGACGATTCGGCTGGCGACATCGGCCACGGTACGTATCGGCATGGCAAAGCCGATACCGGCATTGGTGTTGCTGATGCCATCGGTCTGAATAGCGGTGTTGATCCCGATGACCTGCCCTTGCCGATTGGCGAGAGCACCGCCACTGTTGCCTGGGTTGATAGCCGCATCAGTCTGCACCATGGCATTCCATCCGGCACCATTGAAGATGGGGCGATTGACGGCCGAGACGATTCCTGATGTCACGGTCTGCTGGAGTTGGAAGGGACTACCAATGGCGATGGTGAGTTCGCCGACCTCGAGGGGGTCGTCGACAGCCAGCTGGGCCACAGGAAGGCCGAGGCCGGCACCGGCCGAGATCACCGCAATGTCGGTGCGTGGGTCGGAACCGACGATCTCACCGTCGAGCGTGCGACCATCAGAAAGTCGTACCCGAACCTGGCTGGCGTCCTGGATGACGTGATGGTTGGTGAGAACCAGACCATCGGCGTAGATCACACCGGAGCCCAACCCGAGATCGGTCTCGACCTGAACAACCGATGGGCCCAGTAGAGCGGCTACGAACGCTGCTGGTTCGTCGGTGTCGAGGTCTGGTGGTGCGACGACGATCTGGCCTGAGTTGGCTGTTGTTGGGGTGGTGTCGGTTGCGTCGATGACAGCAGGGGCCGCCGGTTCGTTGTTCCACTGGGCCACGCCGAAGCCAGTGGCGGTGAGCAGTCCGCCGGCCAGAAAGGCGGCGAGGGCCCGCCAGCCCCACGGACTGCTGGTCACGATGGTCGGGGTGGTCGCCAGCTTGGACTCGGCCTCGGTTGGTGGCCGCTGTGGGCCGTTAGCTGCGAGCGGTTGGGTCTGGTCATAGGCGGGTGCGACCGGGGTAAGCGGCGGACCCCCGTACTGGTTTGGCCTTGCAGGAGGCGAGACGGGGGCCTGCGCCGGAGGTGAGACGGGGGCCGCAGGCAACACGGGGGCCTGAGCCGGGACAGGGGCAACCGGTGACTGCGTCACGGGTGCAGCCGGAGGTAGAGGCACGATCGGGGCGGTTGCCGTCGACGGCGCCGACTGGTCGGGCTGGGCTGCAGCCTGCGAACCAAGGGCTTCAAAATCCCAGTTGCGATCGGTCACCGAGAAACCTCACTCTGAGCAGCCGAGACGAGGGAGTGGCCACCCGCTCCAGGGTACGGGCCACCCAGAAGGCCCGATAGGGGAATGTCCCCCCACGTTGTGGGGGCTTTCAACAACGGGGACGCACTCATCGATCTCCAATCGGTAGCGGAAGCCGGAGTGTGAAGGTCGAACCGATTCCCGGCGAGCTGGTAACTGCCGCCGTGCCGCCATGCCGCTCGGCAACCCGCCGCACGAGGCTTAATCCGAGGCCACTTCCCGAGCCGCTGTCGTCGCCTCGCCAGAAGCGATCGAAGATCGCTTCATGATGCTCGGGGTGAATGCCCGGCCCTTCATCGCTGACCCGAAGCTCGGCCCACTCCCCCACCCGTTCCACGACCAGTCCAATGGTGGAGCCGGCTGGCGCCAACCGCACCGAGTTGGCGAGGAGGTTGGAAACGGCTCGGCCAATGGCCGGCCCGTCGCCGGTGATCAGATACTCACCTGCTCCGAGCTCGGTTGCGATCTGTAGACCGCGTTCGCTGGCCGCGGCCCGAAACTCGATGGCCCGGTCGGCGGCCAGCTGGGCCAGGTCGAAGGTGGAGCTGGTCAGCTCCGGCACTCCGTGTCGTGCTTGTTCGAGGAGATCTTCGACCAAAAGCGACATCCGCTCGGTTGAGCCGAGGGCTATCTCAGCCGATCGACGGAGATCGTCTGGCTCGTTAGCCCCCAAAGCCACCTCCAGATTGGTACGGGCCACCGCCAAAGGATTGCGAAGCTCGTGGGATGCCTCGTGAACGAACCGACGTTGCTCGTCGAATGCGTCCTGCAATCGGTCCAACATGCTGTCGAAGGTGTCGGCCAGACCCCGGAGTTCGTCGTCGGGTCCGGCCAACGAAATCCGTCGGGACAGGTCGTTGGCCGTGATGTCGCGGGCCACCGCGTTCATCCGGTTGATGGGCCGCAGCGCCCACCCGGAGAGAAGCCAGCCAGCGCCGAAACTGGTCACGAACAGCGCGGCTAGTCCGGCGAAGGAGGCGCGACGAAGCTGGTTGAGCGCCTCCCGGTAGGCATCCAACTCCAGCCGGGCGACCGCAACCCGCTGCAGTTCACCCTCGAAGACAACGTCGAAGTCGGTTTCGAACCGCTGCCCGGTGGCAACATCCTGCAGCACGAGGGGGCGACTCTCGAGAACCGGCTCGTTCAGCTGTCTGACCTGCCACAGATAGATCCCTCCGATAACGAAGGAACCGGTGGCGAAGACCGCCAACGCCACGCCGAGGGAAAGCCGGAACCGGATCGACTGCAGCAGTCGCCTCATAGCTGTTCAGTCAACCGACGGGCGCGATCAGTCGGTAGCCGCTGCCAATGACCGTCTCAATCAATTCGTCAGGCGAGTGAACGCCGAGCTTGCGCCGCAGGGTGCCCACCGTGACCCGCACCGTGTTGGTGAACGGATCGGCCATCTCGTCCCAGACATGCTCAAGCAGTCGTTCCTGGCTGACCACCTCGCCAGCATTGGTCATGAAGTAACGAAGCAGGGCGAATTCCTTGGTCGTGAGTTCAACGGTTGTACCTCTGACGGTGACCAGTTGGGTAGCCGTGTCGAGCTGGATAGCACCAACCCGCAGGATGGCGTCGTCGCCCGACGTCTCCCGTCGAAGCAAGGTACGAATCCGGGCCGAAAGCTCCTGTAAAGCGAACGGCTTGACTAGATAGTCGTCTGCACCATCATCAAGGCCCTGCACTCGCTCTTCCACAGCATCGCGAGCGGTGACCATCAGCACCCGAGTCGTTTCGTCGAAGCGATCGTCGGTACGAATGAGACGACAGACTTCACGGCCATCGAGATCGGGCAGGGTCAGATCCAACGTCACCAGGTCGTACTCGTTGACCATCAGGCGATCGAGTGCCGACTGGCCATCGTGGGCCACATCGACGGCGTACCCCTCTCGGCGCAGCGCAGTCGCAATGGCTTCAGCCAGATCGGCTTCGTCGTCTACAACCAGTATCCGCACGCCATCGACCATAACCAGCAGCCGGCCCGGAGGCTGGGTCGTTGTGCCAAGCGCGAACACTTGCCGAGGTCAACATGGCACCCTTTCACTCAACTTTCGCTTCGACGCGCTTCACTTGAGGGTGGGTGGACGCCGATGGGGTGTCGGACCCAGATTCTTCCCGGGAGATGCAATGGACGAGAACCAGGCTGCGGCCACAGAACTGGAACAGGTGCTGTTCCAGGTGAAACGGGTGATCGTTGGCCAGGACCACATGGTCGAGCGCCTCCTTGTCGCACTCCTGGCCCGGGGCCATATTCTTCTCGAGGGTCTACCCGGTGTGGCCAAGACCCTGGCGGTATCGACCCTCTCCGAAGCCATCGGCGGGTCCTTTGTCCGCTTGCAGTTCACGCCCGATCTGCTTCCCTCGGACCTCATCGGTACCCGCATCTGGCGAGCCTCATCGGAGTCATTCGACATCGAATGGGGTCCGGTGTTCAGCAACTTGGTGCTCACCGACGAAATCAACCGGGCACCGGCGAAAGTTCAGTCGGCGTTGCTTGAGGTCATGGCCGAAGGCCAGGTCTCGGTGGCCGGTCAGACCAGAAGGCTGCCTCGACCGTTTCTGGTACTGGCCACGCAGAACCCGGTCGAATCAGAAGGCGTCTACACCCTGCCCGAGGCGCAACGAGACCGCTTCCTCATGAAGGTCAACGTCCCCTACCCGTCACCGGCGGAAGAAATCGAGATCGTCCGACGGGTCGGCGCCACCCTGCCGACGGTGTCGAAGGCAATGGAACTGGAACGGCTGGAACAGCTCCAGCTCCAGTGCGACCGGGTCTACGTCGACTCGGCGGTGGCTCAGTACGCGGTCGACATTGTGATGGCAACCCGAGAGCCAGCCCAGCGTGGCCTCCCCGAGCTCGCACCTCTCATCGAGTTCGGTGTCAGCCCTCGGGCCACCCTCGGTCTGGTCTCAGCCGGGCGGGCCCTCGCCATGTTGCGGGGTCGGAATTACGTGACCCCACAAGACATCTTTGATGTGTCTCGCGACGTACTC
>CALHBU010000227.1 GCA_937930655.1 uncultured Acidimicrobiales bacterium
GTTCCGGCAGAAGAGCTGGAAGCGACCACCCGCGACCTGTGCGAGAAGATCATCGATCGTCCTCCGATACCGCAGTGGATCCACAAGCGGATCATGCGGGAGGCGGTCGATTCCAGCATCGAGACCACCATGGTTATGACCTCCAATGCCGGTGGCATTCTGCACCATTCCGACGATGCCACAGAGGCCCGGAAGGCCTTTACCGAGAAGCGCAAGCCCAACTTCACAGGAATGTAGGAGTAATGCCCACAGAACAAGAGGTAGACGCCGAGGTCCGAAGGTGGTTTCACGAGACCTGGGACCCCGATCTCACTCTGTTGCAGTGGCGGGACCGACTGGTCGATTCGGGGTGGGCGGTTCCGAGTTGGTCGAAGGCGTGGTTCGGCCGTGATCTGCCGGCCTGGGCCGACAAAGTGGCCCACGACGCCATTCGAGATGAGGGCGGTGTGGCGGTGCCCATGGGAAGCGGCATGAATTTGGCTGCTCCCACCATGTACGACCACGCGTCGGACGAGCTGAAGGCGAAGTACCTGCGTCAGACCGTGACCGGCGAGCTGAAATGGTGTCAGCTGTTCTCCGAACCGGTTGCCGGGTCTGATCTAGCTGGTCTGAAGACGTCGGCAGTGCGCGATGGTGACGACTGGATCATCAACGGCCAAAAGGTCTGGAACACCAGCGCTCATCACGCCGACATGGGCATTCTCGTCGCCCGCAGCGACTGGGATGCCGTCAAACACGCAGGGATCACGTACTTCCTGATCGATATGCGCCAGGACGCCATCGAGGTCCGGCCCATCAAGCAGATGAACTATCACTCGTCGTTCAACGAGGTATTCCTCACCGACGCCACGGTGCCCAATGACAACATTGTCGGCGAGGCAGGAAATGGCTGGATGGTGGCCCGGGGAACGTTGGCCCACGAGCGCAAGTTCTCCTCCCGTAGTGCGTTTCATGTGCGAGACGATGCCTCGGGACGGGTCATCGACGAGGGTCGCCACGAGGCCGCTGAGCACGAGAAGACCTATGTCTGGTATCCACAACGCACCGGTCGAATCGATCTGGTGACACCCCAAGCCAAGGCCAAGGGTCGACTAGCCGACCCAGTCCTTCGTCAGGAGGCCATGCGAGGTCACAGCATGCAACAGGCGGCCCAGATCACAGCTGAACGGGCCAAGGCAGCACGAGAGCTGGGTCGGCCCCCGGGCTCAGAAGGTTCGATCGGGAAGCTCTCGGTGTCGGAGATTTCCCGTCAATGCAACGCCACCCACACCAGTATCGCCGGTGCTCAGGGCATGCTCGCCGAAGGACCTGATCCGCTGGATTCGGTCATTGCCGAGGTCCTCATCTCGACACCGGCGCAGTCGATCGCCGGTGGCACCGATCAGATTCAGCGCAACATCCTGGGCGAGAACATTCTTGGACTACCCAAGGAACCAGCGGTTGACCGGGGCATCCCGTTCCGTGACGTCGGCTAGCTACAAGCAATCCTGCCCGACCGACGTGAGTACTAGTCCGAATGTCCACTGTTCTTCTGTCCTCTCGCCCGCTGATCATGGGGGAACCAGATGGACGGAGACCATGGATGAGCGACGAGCTCGATGTACGGCTAGGAGCACCCGCTGACGACCTCGGCCAAGACGATCTTGCTCGAGCCCGCTTCGAAGAAAACCGCCGCTACAGCCGAAGACCAGCCATCGAAAATCTCGACCGGCCGGCCCTACTTGTCAGCACCCGAGATACCGGTGCACCTCGGAGTTCGAAGGCTGGCTTGATCACCGTGGGCCTCATCTCGGCCCTGCTCCTGTTGTCCATTGGCGTCCTCATCGGAATCCTCCTGCAGCGGCCAGCAGGCGACGACGCCACTGATTCGGCTGTGCCAGCGACGACCACACCAGACACAACCACATCAGACACAACTACACCCACGACAGCAGCAGCAGCAGTTCAGACTGGCGTCCTTCAGGACGAAGTAGCCGTTTTCGACACCAGCCGTGTGGCCTTCGAGCCCGGAACAGCGCAATTGACCCCTTCGGGCCAAGCGGCGCTGGACGAACTAGCCGGCATTCTGCTTCTGGCTCGTAGCGAGCCGGTGGAGATCTTGGTTCACACGTTCTCCGAATCGACGCCGGGCCTGAATCATGGCCTGAGCGTCGAGCAGGCCGATGTCATCCGCAGCCAGCTCACCCAAGCCGGCGTCGCGCTCGAACGACTCAACGCCACCGGCCGCGGCAGCGCCGGCAGCGAGCAACCGACAGTGGCGGGAGCCATCAGAATCGAGTCGACCAACGCCGCACTGACACAACCAGTAGCAAACCACGGCCCAATCGTTTTGGACAGCCGATTCGATGGGACGCTCACAAATCCCACAACCCAATACCTCGCCACGTTGGGAGCCCTGTTGGCCGAACACCCGGAGGCCGACCTCGTGTTGGTTGGCTACGCATGGAGCGAGAACAACGCAGAGGCAAATCATGACGTCTCACATCATCTCCTCGATGAGGCGAT
>CALHBU010000228.1 GCA_937930655.1 uncultured Acidimicrobiales bacterium
CCTCGGCCATGAAGCTCATCACCCCTGGCATCGTCGAAATCTTCGGCACCTGGGGTGGCGGCACTCCGGCCACCGGCAACTTCGTTGGCGATGTCGGCCTTGCCGACTACCACGACTTCGCCGACGTCATTCCGGCCGACGTTCAGGAGTACATCATCGGTCTCACCACCGAAGTACTGGCTGGCGACGTTGCCACCGGCTACAACCCGTAACGAAATCCGATCATCGGGTTGCCGATAGCGACCGCATGAACGAAAGTGCGCCGGGATCATTCAGTGGTCCCGGCGCTCTGCGTTTTCTGGGCTAGAGAGCGTTCTCTCTGTTGGAAAGGAGGGGCATGACTGAACAAAACCCATCGTGGCAAAGACAACTGGTTGTTCCGATACTCGCCGTCGTGCTTGGCCTTCTCGCTGGCGCGCTCCTCATCCTCCTCACCGGCGACAACCCACTGACCGCCTATGGCGGCCTGATGGCCGGCTCGCTGGGCAGCGCAGAGGGAATCGGACGCACTCTCGACAAAGCCACTCCCCTGGTTCTCGGTGGTTTGGCTGTCGCCTTCGCCTTCAAAGCCGGTCTTCTTAACATCGGCGGCCAGGGCCAGTTGCTTCTCGGCGCAGTCTTTGCCGCCTGGGCTGGCTTCGACTTCGACCTCCCCGCCATCGTGCACATCCCGTTCGCCCTTGTGATCGGTGGTCTGGCAGCCGCTCTTCTCGGTGCCCTGTCCGGTTACCTCAAGGCCAAGCGAGGCACCCACGAGGTCATCTCGACCATCATGTTGAACTTCGTGGCCGCCAACTTCACCGAGTGGCTGGTCAGCAGGGACGGGCCGTGGAAGGACCCCGACGGCGGCGCCATCGCCCGGACCCCGGCGATCCTGCCGTCGGCCGAGTTCCCCCGGGTTGGCGAGCTTCCCACCGGCTTCCTTGTTGCCGTCCTGGCCGCAGTAGTGATCTGGTGGATCGTGGCCCGGTCGACACTGGGCTTCGAGATTCAGACGGTCGGGGCCAATCCCAACGCCGCCCGCTACGCCGGTATCAGCGTCCCCCGAATCATCATCATCGCCATGACCATCTCGGCCTTCCTGGCCGGGCTGGGCGGCGCCATTCAGACCCAGGGGGTCATTGGCCGGTTCGAGCCCGGTTTCAACACCGGTCTCGGGTTCGACGGGATCACCATTGCTCTGCTGGCTCGCACCAATGCCCTCGCCGTCGTACCGGCGGCCCTCCTCATTGGCGGGCTCGACGCCGGCTCGACGCTCATGCAATCGAGAACCAACGTCGAGCCCGAGATCATCAACGTCATCCAGGCGTTCATCTTGTTCTTTGTTGCCGCACCGTCTGCGGTTCGATGGCTGCTCCGCCTCCGCAATGCCGCTGATGAACCCGAGGTTCAATTGGCTGGAGGGTGGGGCGCGTGATGACACTCACCAAAACCCTGAAAGGGAATACCGCCACAATCGTCGGCCTCATAGCGGTGGCGGTCGCCCTCTCGGCCTCGTATCTCTGGGACGACACGCAAACCACAGCCGTCGCTGCCCGAACCGTACGAGAGGCCGCTCCGCTCATCCTGGCTGGACTCTGCGGCTTGGTCGGCGAACGAAGCGGCATCATCAACATCGGTATCGAGGGCCAGATGCTCCTCGGAGCTTTCTGTGGCTTCATGGCCGCCTCGTACACCACCAATGCGCTGGGCTCGACGGTCTCTCTCCTGGCCGGAGTAGCCGGCGGCGTAGCGGTCGCTAGTGCAGCCGGCTGGTTCCTGGCCTGGACCGCTATCAGACTCCGGATGGACCAAATCATCGCCGGAACAGTCATCAACATTTTCGCTATTGGTGCTACCAGCTTCTTCTTTGTTCAGGGCCGGACCATGCCAACCGTCCCGAACTGGCCGGTTCCTGGTCTTCGAGACGTCCCCCTGCTGGGCCGGATGTTGTTCGATCACGGCCCGCTCACCTACGTCGCCATGTTGGCCGCAGTCCTCATTCACATTGCCCTGTTCCACACCCGATGGGGTCTGCGAACAAGAGCAGTCGGTGAACATCCCGGCGCCGCCGACACGGTGGGCGTCAATGTCTTCCGCCTCCGCTATCTGAACCTGGCAGCGGCCGGGGCGCTGGCCGGACTCGCCGGTTTCGCACTGCTGCAATCGGCCAGTGCCTTCAACCGGGGAATGAGTAACGGCAAGGGCTTCATCGCTCTCGCCGTCATGATTTTCGGTCGCTGGCGCCCAATGGGTGTCTTCGGCGCAGCGCTGCTGTTCGGCTTCTTCAACGCATTGCAGGCCCAACTTCAGTTCAAGCAGGCCCTTGACGTACCACCTCAGTTCTTTGGCATGATCCCCTTCGTTCTCACCATCGCCGTTCTCGCCTTGGCCGGCCTTTCGGCCCGACCACCGGCAGCCTCTGGCCAGCCGTACGACCCCGACTGATGGCCGGCGACGTGCTCCTCGAAGCCCGAGGACTGACCAAACGATTCCCCGGTGTTCTCGCCAACGATTCCGTCGATCTGTTGCTTCATCGGGGTGAGATTCTCGGCCTGCTCGGAGAGAACGGTGCCGGCAAGTCAACGCTGGTCAAGATGCTCTTCGGAATTCACCAGCCCGACGAAGGCGATATCTACTTCAAGGGCCAGGCGGTCACCAATGACGGACCGGGCGAGGCAATAGCCCGGGGCATGTCCATGGTCCACCAGCATTTCCAACTGGTCCCACCGTTGACCGTCGCCGAGAACATTGTGCTGGGCAACGAGCCCATCAGTAGAGGCTTCTTCAACAAGCGGGCCGCCGAGAAACGGGTGCGGGAGATTTCCGAGCAGTACGGGCTGACCGTCGAGCCGACCGACGTTGTCGGTGATCTCCCCGTCGGCATCCAGCAGCGGGTTGAGATCCTCAAGGCGCTCTATCGGGGGGCCGAGATGCTCATCCTCGATGAGCCAACGGCAGTTCTCACGCCTCAAGAAACTGACGAGTTGCTCGTCATCCTTCGCCAGTTGGCGGCCGACGGGGTTGGCATCATCTTTATTACTCACAAGCTACGGGAAGTCCTGGCCGTCACCGATCGAGTCACCGTGCTGCGCCAGGGAAAGGGCGTTGGCACAGCCGAAACTGCCAACTCGACCTCGGCGTCGTTGGCCGAGTTGATGGTTGGACGCTCGGTTGTGCTCCGAGTGGAGAAGGACGAGGCGGCACCAGCCGAGCCGGTCCTCATCGTCAACGATCTCCATGTGCGTGACGATCGCCGGCAGCTGGTGGTCGAGGGAGCGACCCTTCAGGTTCGTGCTGGCGAAATCCTGGGCGTGGCCGGAGTCGAGGGCAACGGACAACGAGAGTTAGTCGAGGCCATCACCGGCATTCGACCCATCGATACCGGATCGGCAGTGGTCGACGGCACGCCGGTTGGCAGCAAACCTCGGGCGGTCCGAGAGCTCGGTGTTGCCTACATTCCCGAGGATCGGGAGAAAGACGGCCTGGTCGGCGGCTACTCCATCGCTGACAACCTGGTTCTGGCCACCTACTACGAGGAGCCATTCGCCTCCCGAGGGGTCCGCGATTTTGATGCGGTCGCTCAGCAGGCCGAGGAGTTGGTCGAGCAGTTTGATGTTCGAACTCCGAGCATCAACACCCCTGTTCAGTCGTTGAGCGGGGGTAACAAGCAGAAGGTCATCGTGGCTCGGGAGCTGAGTAAGGAGAACCGCCTGGTGGTGGCCTCCCAGCCCACCCGGGGCGTCGATGTCGGCTCCATCGAGTTCATTCACAATCAGCTCATCACTGCTCGCGATGCTGGAGCCGCAGTGCTGTTGGTGTCGGCCGAGCTCGACGAAATTTTCGGCTTGGCCGACCGCATCGCGGTGATCTACGAGGGCCGGATCGTCGCCGAACTCGATCCAACAACCACCACCAGGGAAGAAGTCGGCCTGTTCATGGCCGGCGGCGGCTAGCCGGGCAAACCACTAGTGCCCTCGCCGGCCTCACCCTTGGTCAGAGCTCGCTTGAGCTCAAGGTAGACCGGAGTGCCGACGATGAGTTTGAGTTCTTCTTCGAGGGACTCCACCACCGGCGTCTCGCCGATATAGCTGGCTGACTCCTCGGTGCAGACCCAGGCCATAGTCTCGCCGTGCTGGCCCCAGTCATCCCGGTTCCACCTCCTGACGGTCGCCACCTCTCCCCCATCAGGCCGACGCTCCCAATCGACATGAACTGGCAGCTGCCAACAAACCGACGGCTTCCACTCCAGCGGCGATTCATCGCTAGCCATCGCCTCAAGGTGAAGCGCACATCCGGCACCACCCTCGAAGCCGGGCCGATTCAGAAAGATGCAGGCATCGTCGATCACCCTGGTATGCCAACCAAGTTCATCGCTTGAACTGTCGCTGAGAACACCCTCGGCAGCCGCCTGGTGATACTGAAACCGCGACGGGTCGATGACGGCAGCCAACGCGGTCAGATTTCTCGCCTCATCGGGATCTACTTCGGCCCCAAGGCTGCAGCATCCCTGCTGTAGCTCCTCGGCTCGATGGTCGAGAATTCCCTGACAACCGCGACCCCACACGCACTCCCAGTTGGAGGTGAGGAACTCCTGGTCGAAAACCCACGTGGTCTCGGTCTCGGCATCGTCAACGGTCACTGCCTTGCCACCGGCCGGCACGTTCCCTGGCTCCGGCACAGTCATCGACCCAGTATGCCGCTGGATCCACGGTCGATGCCCACCCATCTTTTGGCGGACCCATCGACCGCAAAACTCATTCCGGCGGATCGAGCGACCGCCTCAAGTCGCTCCATCCGCCAGTCTGAGAAAGACGGTCGTGAGATCCGCCAGAATGCTCTGGGTCAAGCGGTTTGACGCCGCCTCGATGCCAGGAGCAGAAGACCACCGGCGGCCACGATGGCCAGACCGGCACCACCGACAAGAAGCGTTGAAGCACCGGTGAAGGCGATGGTGCTGTTAGCCCCCAGCGCCAAGACCGCAAGATCGTGGTCGTCCTCGTCACCGCTGCGGTTGTCGATAACGTCATCGACCGGCGTTTCGCTATCGGTTGCATCTGGCAGAGAATCGATGTCGGGAAGCGGTTGGCCGCCAGGAGACAGCAGAATCTCGCCGTCGCTGGTGGTTGCTACTGCTCCGGATATCTCGGCCTGGTTGACCAGGTTCCCTGATGCGCCGCTGTCGACCACGAAGGTGATCGGCACCGTTATCCACTGACCGGGAGCCAAGGTGACCCCGGGGAGGGAGATGGTTGGATCACCAAGTGCATTCACGGTCCAGTCGGGGTCCGACAGGGTTAGTCCGTCCGGGGCGTAGTCGACGAGAGTCAACTGCTGGGCGTGGGTGTTGCCCTGGTTGAAGATGGTCAACTCAAAGGTGACCTTGTCCCCAGCCTCAATAGTTGCCGCATTGGTTCCATCGATGAGCTGCTTGCGAAGAGCCAGGTCGAAGATGGCGGGCGGCACTTCAGCGACGTCGTGGTCGTCCTCGTCACCGCCGGTGTTGTCGATGACATCATCGATCGGGGTTTCGCTGTTGATTTGATCAGGACTGGAGTCGACATCGGTCAGCGGCAGGGGTGTGCCGTCTGGGTTAGCGGCCGTGGCGGTCACAATCTCGGCTGTATTGGTTAGACCGTTCTCGGCAGCCCGACCAAGAGCAGTCAAAGTGATTGGCACAGTGATCTGCTCCCCAGGGGCCAGTACCCCGGCGACTGTGACCGTGGCGTTGCTGCCGCTAGTGGTCCAGTAGTAGGGCAATGTCTGGTCACCGGCGGTTGACCCCGCAGGGTTGTCACCGAGGGCGAATGCCTCCCACATGGTGGCGTCGATGTAGTCGACGACGGCGATATCGGTGGCCGATGTCGAGCCCTGGTTGATGATTGAGAGAAGGAAGGTGACGTCCTGGCCCGGCACGACGGGGACTGAGACACTCGGGTCTACCGTCTTTCTGAAGGCAAGGTCGAAACGTCCTCCGACGACCACGCCGGCAACGTCATGGTCGTCCTCGTCGCCACCGGCATTGTCGGTTGTGTCGTCGGTGGGAGCACCGGGACCAACTGGCTGTGCATCATCATCAGGATCGGTATTCGGGGTCGAATCAACATCGACACCGTCGTCAGCTGAGATTTCGGCCCAGTTCACATAACTACCGTCAGCCGAACCATCAGCCGTCAGAGTGATGGTGATCGGCACCGACGAACCAGCAGCCAACGGACCACCCGAGTAAGTCGCCGTCCCATCACCATTCCCAGTCCACCCCGCGTCATTCAACACGAAACCGGCAGGCACATAATCAGTCACCTCAAACGAAGCAGCATCAACTGTGCC
>CALHBU010000229.1 GCA_937930655.1 uncultured Acidimicrobiales bacterium
GCCCACTACGACTTCATCTTTAATGGCGCTGAGGCGGGCCAGGGCTATGGGACCGGTGGCCAAAGCCATGCCGGCATGATGCCAGCCTTCGGCGGGGTCCTCCCTGTCGACCTCATCCAGGCAGTCGTCGACTACGAGCGAGGTCTCTGATGCTCATTGCAATCATCGACGGACTCAGCTTCGACCCATTCTTCCGAGGCTTCCTCTCGGTCTTGGTGGGTGTCGTCGTCATGATCGGCGGCACCTATCTCATCGTCGCCACCAATAGCGGCGCGCGCACCGGCGGCCTCATCACCGCATCGGCCTTCTTTGGTTGGATGTTCATGATGGGCGTCATCTGGACGGTCTACGGCATCGGCTGGCGAGGTCAGGCACCCACCTGGGAGCTGGTCGAGATCAACGGTGACAACCCAGCATCGCAGAATGATGGTCTGGTCTTTGCCGAGAACGAGCGGGCCCAGACCCTCGGGTTGGCGCTGGAGACCTTCGACGTCTCCGAGGGCGTCGACCTCAGCGACGCCGATATTGCCCAGAACGAAGCAGTGGCTAATGCCAAGGCCAACGCTGATTCGCTGAATGATTGGCGCTATCTCGCTACCTCCAACCCGGTTCGGGGCGAGGCTCAGTCGGCGGCCGATGAACACCTGGCTGCCGAGCATGTCTTCGACAGCACCGGCGAGTACGTGCCGTTGCAGTTCGGCGCCTACAACATCGGCGGCAAGCCACTTCTCAAGGACGATCCCAACCCCCTCGATCGGGTGCTTCACAAACTCGACACCATGACCCTCCACGCTCTGCACAGCGAGGAACTCATGGTCATCCAGGTGCAGGGCACGGTTGAGCAACCGGTGCTTCCCGGTCAGCCGCCGCCAGTAGCCACCGCCGACGATGAGAAATCGGTGGTCAGCGTGATCATGCGGCGTGATCGAGGCGGCCCATTCCCCGCGTTGTTTGGTGGTCTCCGATCCACCCCTGCGTTCTTTACGATTTTCAACGGCATCCTGTTTGCTCTCGTCACATGGAGTCTTCATGTGCGTGAGAAGCGTGAGATGCTGGTGCGGGCTGGCGCTTGAGTGTCGCCAACGGTCCCGTCGTCCCAGTCGGCTAGCAACGGAGGAAGATCATGGCCCAGTACCTGCCGGTCCTGGCGCTCCTGATTCTGGCGGCATTGTTCGCCGGGATCAGCTTCATGGCGTCAAAGCTGCTTGCTCCCCGTCGACCCACGGTTGAGAAATTGGCACCCTATGAGTGCGGCATCATTCCCGGTCGTGAACCGCCACAGCGGTTCCCCGTTCGGTACTACCTGGTCGCCATGCTCTTCGTCATTTTCGACATAGAGATCGTCTTTCTCTATCCGTGGGCCGTGATTCACCGAGAACTGGCTTTGTATGGCCTGGTTGCAGTGCTCATTTTCTCCGCTCTGGTCTTTGAGTCGTTCGTGTACCTCATCTCCAAGGGCGCCCTCGATTGGGGGCCCCTCCAGGTCAGCCGTCGCCAGAATCCCATGGTCAGCGAGGCCCGGACATCGTCGTCGACCATTCGCAAGGTTGGCTCCGAAGGTAGATACACCGAGGTCGAAAAACTCGGCCGTAAAAATCCTGACCACAGCATCGAGGCGGCGTAATGGGATTTGTCTCAGACATCCAAGAGGACGGCCTCGGCGGGCTCGATCACAATTTTGCGACCGGCCAGTTGGAGAACCTCGTCAATTGGAGTCGGGCTCGTTCGTCATGGCCGGCCACCTTCGGTTTGGCCTGCTGCGCCATTGAGATGATGGCCACCGGTGGCTCGCACTACGACCTCGCCCGTCTCGGTATGGAGGTGTTCCGGGCATCTCCCCGCCAAGCCGATGTCATGATTGTTGCCGGCCGAGTGAGCCAGAAGATGGCACCCGTCCTTCGTCAGGTCTACGACCAGATGATGGAACCAAAGTGGGTCATTTCCATGGGTGTGTGCGCCTCCAGCGGCGGCATGTTCAATAACTACGCCATCGTGCAGGGCGTCGACCAGATTGTGCCCGTTGACGTGTATGCCCCAGGCTGCCCGCCGGGACCGGAAACACTGCTCCACGCTATCCACACCCTGCACAGCCAGATCGAGAACGGTGAGTTGCTTCGACGCCGCCAGGGGAGTGGCGTCGGCGCCGGACTGGTCATCGAACAACGAGACGGACAGGGCGGATCTCAGCTCGTCACGTTGGGGCGGGGGCGATGAGCGAGGCCGAAACCGACGAGCAGCAACCAACCGAGGAGCCCGCTCCACCGGAGCCGGTGCTTGCCTACGGCTGTGTGGTGTCCGAAGGCGATGCGTCGTCTCGGGAACGGGTGATTCACCCAACTCGGGAGGATTGGGTTGATGTGGCGGCTGCGCTGCTCGCCGACGGCTATGCCATGTGTATCGATCTAACCGCCGTCGATTTCCTGACCTACGCCGGGAACAGGTCGCTGCCTGCCAGCATCGCTCCTGAGAGGTTCGAACTGGTGACCTCGTTCATCAACCATCACACTCGGCAACGGATCCGGGCCCGAGTCCAGCTGCCAGCCGAAGAGCCCAGCATCGCCTCGTTGTATGCGTTGTACCCCGGTAGCGACTATCTCGAACGAGAGGTCTACGACCTCTTCGGCATCGACTTCGTTGGCCACCCCGATCTCTCGAGGATTCTCATGCCCGAGACGTGGGAAGGCCATCCACTGCGTAAGGACTACGACGTCGGGGCCATCCCGGTGCAGTTCAAAGGGGCGCCAGGTCCACGATGACGGTTACCGAGCACACGCCAGCTGAAGCAGCCGAAGCAGCCGACGAAACTGCAAGCCACCCACAGAGTCGTCTCCACCAGCTGCCCCGCCGACACGCCGTTTTGCGGATGTCGGAAGTACAGGCGGCCGAGCGGTCCGATCAGTACCTCGAGGGCGAGAACGACCAGACAATGCTGGTCAACATGGGGCCATCCCATCCGTCCACCCATGGCGTGCTCCGTCTCATGCTGGAGATGGACGGAGAAACCGTCCGTCGCTCGAAGCCGGTCGTTGGATATCTGCACACCGGCATGGAGAAGACAGCCGAGAACCTCACCTACCTCCAGGGTCCCACCAATGTGACCCGGATGGACTACGCATCGCCGTTGTTCAATGAGCTGGCGTTCAGCATGGCGGTCGAGAAACTGCTCGGCATCGAGGTACCGGAGCGGGCGGTTTGGATCCGCATGCTCATGACTGAGATGAACCGGATCTCCTCCCATCTGTTGTTCATGGCCACCAACGGCATGGATCTCGGCGCTGTCTCGATGATGATCTACGGCTGGCGAGAGCGGGAAGAGGTACTTCGGTTCTTCGAAATGGTCACCGGCCTTCGGATGAATCACAACTACATCCGCCCCGGTGGTGTGGCTGCTGATCTACCCGATGGTTGGCGGGACACCGTTCTTGGTCTGCTCGAGATGTTGCCACCCCGACTCGAGGAGTACGACATCCTCATGACCGGCCAGCCCATATGGCGCGACCGGTTGCAGGGTGTCGGCGTTATCTCTGCCGAGGAAGCAATGGCTCTCTCGGCCACCGGCCCCGTCCTCCGCTCGACCGGTCTGACCTGGGACCTTCGTCGGGACGAGCCCTACCTGGCCTACGACGAGGTCGACTTCGACGTGGTCGTCGGGTCCTATGGCGATGCCTTTGACCGCTATGCCATCCGACTCAACGAGATTCGCGAGTCGATGCGCATCGTTCACCAGGTTGTCGAGAAGATGCCAAAGGGCGACTATCGGGTTGGAGACTCAAAGGTCACGCCACCGCCTCGGGCCCGAATCGACGAGTCGATGGAGGCACTGATCCATCACTTCAAGATCTTCACCGAGGGTTTCAAGGTGCCCGAAGGCGAGGTCTATGCAGCTGTCGAGTCGCCTCGGGGCGAGCTCGGTTGCTACATCGTCAGTGATGGCTCGCCCAAGCCTTATCGCATGCACATCCGAGGGCCGAGCTTCATCAACCTTCAGTCGTTGCCTCACATGATGGCCGACGGCATGTTGGCCGACGGCGTGGCGATCATCTCCTCGGTCGACCCGATCATGGGAGAAGTAGATCGATGAGTCGTTTGAGTTCGGGCAATGAGATCATTGCCCGTGAGATCATCGGCCGGTACCCGGTCCGGAAGTCGGCCCTCATTCCGCTGCTGCATCTGGCCCAGGAGCAGGACGGCTATGTGGCCCATGACGCCATGGAACACATCGCCGAGTTGCTCGAGGTCACACCGGCCGAGGTGCTTGGCACCTGCTCGTTCTACGAAATGTTCAAGCTGGAGCCGGTCGGCAAGTACGTCATCAACGTGTGCGGCACGATGTCGTGTCAGCTACTCGGTGCCGACAATCTCATTCACCATGCCGAGGAGAAGCTCGGCATCAAGGTCGGTTCAACCACGAGCGACGGACTCTTCACCCTGGAAAAGGCTGAATGTCAGGCCGCCTGCACCGAAGCGCCCTGCCTCCAGGTCAACTACCGCCACGAGTATCGGGTGACCAATGCCGACTTCGATGGCCTGGTCGAGCGGTTGCGGGCCGATGGTGACGCCCTACCAGCCCACGGCATTCTGTCTCGAGTCCGGCAGCAGATTCCGCCCGGACGATCTGTTGGCGCTGTCCCGCCCGAGTCGGTCACAAGTCCTCCGGCCTGGTTGCCGGTGGCAGATGAAAACGAGGGCCAGTCATGAGCCCAACCGGAACCGAGATAGCCCAGGCCCCCGGGTTTGTGGCCAACGAAACACCCCGGATCGTCACTTCCCGTTTCGATCTGGAGAACGGCCACACGATCGACCAGTACCTGGCGACCGGCGGATACGAAGGCCTCCGGGCCGCGCTGGACAAGACCCCCGACCAGGTTCATGCCGATGTTCGAGATGCAACCGTGCTCGGCCGCGGCGGCGCCGGTTTCCCCGCTGGCATCAAGTGGGGTTTCATGCCGGCCGACGTGTGGCCTCGCTACCTTGTTGTCAACGGTGACGAGTCCGAACCTGGCACCTACAAGGATCGTCTCCTTATGGAGCTCGATCCGCACCAGCTCATCGAGGGCTGCCTCATCGCCTGCTATGCGGTCGGTCTCAGCCAGTGTTTCCTCTATATCCGGGGAGAGATGGCAGTTGCCCAGGAGCGTGTAGCCCAGGCTCTGAACGATGCCTACGCCGCCGGCTACATCGGCAAGAACATTCTGGGCACCGACTTCTCGGTCGACATCGTGCTGCATTGGGGCGCCGGTGCCTATGTGGTGGGCGAAGAAACGGCGCTGATCGAAAGCCTGGAAGGCAACCGGGGTATGCCTCGGCTGAAACCGCCGTACTTCCCGGCAGCCATTGGGCTCTATGGCAAGCCCACCATTGTGAACAACGTCGAGACGTTGGCCAACCTCCCGTGGATCGCCAAGAACGGGCCCGACGCCTATCGGGAAATCGGTACCGAGAGCTCGCCGGGAACTCGGATGGTGGCGGTCTCCGGCCATGTTAAACGGCCGGGGGTCTACGAGATCATCAACGGCTCCACGACCTTCCGGCAGTTGCTCTTCGACGACGAATACTGCGGTGGCATGGGCGAAGGTCGCACGCTCAAGGCCTTCGTACCCGGTGGCGGATCCGCCCCGTGGTTCCTGCCCGACCAGCTCGATCTGCCCTTCGAAGGAAGCGAGATCGGTCCTCAGGGTTCGATGTTGGGATCGGGCGCCATCATGGTGATGGACGACACCACCGACATACCGAAGGCGGCTCACAGTCTCACCCGGTTCTACGCCCATGAGTCGTGCGGCAAGTGTGTGCCCTGTCGAGAGGGCGGAACCTGGCTGGAGAAGATCCTGGGCCGGATCGTCGATGGTCACGGCACGACCCGGGACCTTGAGTTGCTCATGGAAGTAGGCGAGACGATTTGTCCCGGCGACTTCCCTCACGCATCCTCAGAGCGGTTGGGGCTGGAAGCAGTCCGGTTCCCCTATCAGATGACCACCATCTGCTTCGTTGGTCCGTCGGCGTTCGCGCCGGTCCATTCGGCGCTCACCCTGTTCCCCGAGGAGTTCGCCGACCGGGTGACCGAGGTCAGCGAACACGAGCACAGCGTCGGAGCAGTCCCGGTCGAACTCAAGGGAATGGCCATCAGTGACTGACACCGAAAAAGCACCAACCGAAACGCTGGTGAACATCACCATCAACGGCGAACCGGTGGCCTGTAAGCCGGGCGAGCTTCTGATAGCGGCTGCTCAGCGAACCGGAACCTATATTCCTCGGTTCTGCTATCACGAGCGTATGGAACCGGTGGGCATGTGTCGGATGTGCCTGGTCGATGTCGACTCCGGTCGTGGTCCCGGCCTTCAGCCTTCGTGCATGGTCCAGGTCTCCGAAGGAATGACCGTCGACACCGAGTCTGAACGCACCAAGCGGGCCCAAGAGGGCATCCTTGAGTTGCTGCTGGTCAACCATCCGCTCGACTGCCCGGTCTGTGACAAGGGCGGCGAGTGTCCTCTGCAGGACCAGACCATGGCCTACGGGCCCGGTGAGAGCCGGTTCATTGAAGAGAAGCGTCACTACGAGAAGCCGATCCCCATCAGCGATCTCGTCTACCTCGACCGGGAGCGTTGCATTCTCTGCGATCGCTGTACCCGGTTTGCCAAAGACGTTGCCGGCGACCCTCTCATCCACTTCCTTGACCGCGGCAACGAGACGCAGGTCAACACCTTCCCCGATCACCCCTTCTCGTCCTACTTCGCCGGCAATACGGTCCAGATCTGCCCGGTCGGTGCCCTGACAGCCGAGCCCTACCGGTTCAAGGCCCGCCCGTGGGATCTGGAAGAGACCGAGTCCACCTCAACCGTCGACGCCAGCGGCGCTCGAGTAGCTCTGCAATCGTCTCGTGACAGACTGGTTCGGGTACTTGGTGTCGACTCCGATGCCGTCAACTGGGGCTGGCTTTCCGACAAGGAACGCTTTGCCTATGAGGCCCTTGGCTCTGATCGTCGGTTGGTCGAACCGCTAGCTCGGGCCGACGCAGAGTTCGTACCAACCCGCTGGAATGACGCAACCGGTGCGATCGCTGAGACTCTTTCCGACCGTCGGGTTGGCGTCATTGGTGGAGCCCGGCTTCCTCTCGAGGCGCAACATGCCTGGTCCCGACTCCTCGGTGAGTTGCCAGCCTCGGCCGACATCGATGCTCAACTAGGCGACGGCCTGCCGGCCGAGCTCGTTCTGGGTGTGCCGCGGGCGACCGTCGCCGACGTCTGCGCTCCCGGTGGCGTTGTGGTCATGGTCGGAAACGACGTCCGGGAGGAACTCCCAACGTTGTTCCTGCGACTTCGGCACGCCGCTACCTCAGACAACGTCTCGATCATTGAGCTCACGCCACGGGCCACGTCTCTCACCCCTTTCGCTGCAGTGTCCATGCATCCCGTTGCGGGAAGCATCGGTCAGGTTGCGGCCGGCCTGGCCACCCCCGACCGTCCGGTAGCTGGCATCGAGAACGCCGATCTGGCTCGTGCCGCCGCGCTCTTGGCAACTGATCGACCGGTCACCATCGTGGTTGGGCGGGGCAACCTGGCCGAGTCCGAACTCTTCACCGTCGACGCAGTCGGGGCACTGCTTTCGCAGCTGCCCGACGCCAAGGTGTTGCCGGCGCTACGCCGAGGCAACATCAATGGAGCTCTCGAGGTCGGGCTTGCCCCCGGCTTTGGCCCCGGTGGGGTTCGTGATGATTCTGGCGACCGCAACACCACTGCCATTCTCGACGCTGCCGCCAACGGCGAGATCGACACGCTGCTCCTCCTCGGTGCCGACCCGGTGTGCGATTTCCCCGATCGTGAGCTCGTCGAGCGGGCCTTTGACCGAGTCAACTCGGTGGTCGCAGTCGACCTGTTCATGACCGACTCCTGCCGACGAGCCGACCTGGTCGTCCCGGCCTCCGGATTCGGCGAAGTCGATGGAGCGTTCGTGAACTTCGAGGGTCGCTTGAGCCCGTTGGAGGCCAAGGTCACCCCGCCAGGGCAAGCCCGCCCTGACTGGATGATCGCCGTAGAGGTGGCCATTGCCGGCGGAGCCGATCTCGGATTCGAGACGCTTGACCAAATCCGCGCCGATATTTCGGCCACCATTCCGTCGTTCGCATCGATCGAATGGGACGCACTTTCGACCCCGGGCGACGGCCCGCTTCTCGGTCTCGAGCGAAGCTGGAAGCCAGAGTTCGCTGACCCGGTCGTAGCGCCGGCAGTGGACGGCTACGGTCTTCGGCTGGTGGTCGATCGGAAACTGTGGGACCAGGGCACGATGGTGCAAGAGGCAGGGTCGCTGGCGCATCTCGCCGGCGAGGCTCAGCTCACCCTTTCGCCGACTGACTTCGAGCGTCTTGGTGTCGCCTCCGGTTCGACCGTCTCGGTCGAGATTGGCGGCGTCAAGCACATGTTGGCTGCCTCTCCGGCCGCCGAGCTGCCTCGTGGCGCAGCCCGTATCCCCTACCGTTTGGCTGGCTTCGACCCGGGTGTACTCGTCACGTCGAGTGAGTTGGTCACCGAAATCAGGGTGTCGGCAAGCTGATGGGTCATCCGTTCCTGGCCGACGGGGTCGACGGCGGCGATGTGCTGCTCTCACTGGTGATGGTGATCATCGCGTTCGTCATCTGCCTTGTTGCAACCATGTTGATGGTCTGGTTCGAGCGGAAGGTCGTCAGCCGGTTGCAGAACCGCATCGGCCCAAACGTCGCCGGACCGTTCGGGTTGTTCCAGACCCTGGCCGACGGCATCAAACTGTTCTTCAAAGAAGACATCATCCCCACCCGGTCTGACCGATTCGTGTTTCAGCTGGCGCCGTACCTTTCGCTGGTGCCCGCCTTCCTGACCTTCACGCTCGTGCCGCTGGCTGGCGATTTCTCCGGCGGTGACGCCGCGGCCGGTGTTGCGCCGGGCAATGGGAGCAGCACGGTGTTCGGCCGTGAGTTCTACTGGCAGGTGGCCGATGTACCGGTCGGCATCCTCTTCTTCCTGGCCATGAGTTCGCTCGGTATCTACGGCATCATGCTGGCCGGTTGGTCATCGGGCTCGAAGTACCCGTTGCTGGGTTCCATTCGGGCCTCAGCCCAGGCCATCAGCTATGAAGCGGCACTCGGTCTGTCGCTGGCTGCGGTCCTGTTGGTGGCGGGCTCGCTGAGCACCCACGACATCGTGCTCAACCAGAACGGCGGCATCCGAACCTGGCATGTCCTGGTCACTGGCTTTGTCCCGTTCGTGGTGTTCCTCATCGCCGGTACGGCCGAACTCAACCGTCCTCCCTTCGACCTGGTCGAGGCCGAGCAGGAACTGGTCGGTGGCTTCCACACCGAGTATTCGTCCATCCGCTTCGCCCTGTTCTTCCTGGCTGAGTTCATGAACACCGTCACCATGGGGGCCATCATCGTCACCCTGTTCTTCGGTGGTCCCGCTCCGTTGTTCAACATTCCCGGAATCGATTTCCCCCAGACCTGGTGGATGGGTTTTGTCTTCTTCTTTGCCAAGTTGCTGATCTTCCTTTTCATCTTCGTCTGGTTCCGAGCCACGCTGCCCCGGCTCCGCTACGACCAGCTGATGGACCTCGGTTGGAAGATCCTCATCCCGCTGTCACTTGGCTGGCTGCTCATCCTGGGCGGCCTTCAGATCGCTCGAGACGGCAATGTCGGCGTCGTCGGATCGCAGGAAGGCGACGGCGGACTCTTCGGCCCGAACATTGGCGACATCATGCTGGTCATCGTCGTGGGCGCCGCCGGTCTGGCGCTTGCTGCCGCCCTGCTTCGCAAAGCGATCGCTAATGCCAGGACCGAACGGCTGGACGCGGCGGGACTAACCGCGGTGCCCAATCCCGACCTGACGGTCGACCATGAAGCGGGAGCGCACTGATGGGATACCTCGAAGGCTTTGGCGTCACGTTCCGAAAATGGGGTGAGGGCGTCACCACCCGGGAGTACCGGGCCGGTCGCGGCACCTCGTCCAAGGGAGTCCCGGACCCCAATGATCAGAAAGCGCCGAAGCCCGAACGGGCCCACGGGCGCCATGTGCTCAACCGCTATGAAGATGGCATGGAGAAGTGCATCGGCTGTGAACTTTGCGCCGGTGTCTGTCCTGCCAAGTGCATCTATGTTCGCGGCGCCGACAACCCGCCGGAAGATCCCCGGTCACCGGGCGAGCGTTTCGGGTTTATCTACGAGATCAACTACCTCCGCTGTATCCACTGTGATCTCTGCGTCGAGGCCTGCCCTACCGAGGCCATCACCGAAACCAAACTGTTCGAGTTCTCCTTCGAGAATCGAGCCGACGCCATCTACACCAAGGACGAACTCCTCGTCGACGACGACGGCATGCCACAGAAACTTCCGTGGGAAGACTGGCGACCAGGAGAAGACCAGAACACCTCGGGTTGGATGAGGGCTACTGCCCCCGCCGGTCGGGCTGCCTACGAGAATCGGGTTGGTTGGTCGGGCGAGCTGGGTTACGGAGTTCGAGCTCCGGAACTGGGCCAGGCCGACAGTGCCGATTCAGCGCCCGAAGAAGATGCCAACGACGACGATCATTCCGATTCGGGAGGTCATCACTGATGGATGCTGTGGTGTTCGTTATCTCGGCCGCCATCGTGCTTGGTGGCGGGCTCGGCGTCGTGCTGCAGTCCAATCCGGTCCACGCTGCGCTTTCCCTCATCGCCAGTTTCTTCGGCGTGGCCGTGCTGTTTGTGCTCCAGGAGGCTCACTTCCTGGCGCTGGTGCAGGTGGTCGTCTACGGCGGTGCCATCGTCGTGCTCTTTCTCTTCGTCATCATGCTGTTGGGTGTCGACCGATTCGAAGATCTCGGCTTCGAACCGTTGGCCAACCAACGGGTGTTGGCTGGCGCGGCCGGCGCCGGGCTGTTTCTTCTGATTCTGGGTGGTCTCTTCCTGTCCGGCCCGGGCGGCGATGCCGGGAACGTGGCCCTGACCGGCCAGTCGGCCAATGTTCAGCCTCTTGATAACAATGAGAGCAACATCGAGCAGTTGGCCCGCGACCTGTTCACCCGTAACATCCTGGCGTTCGAGGCCACAGCGTTGTTGCTCACCATCGCCACCATTGGCGCCGTCGTGCTCGTCCGAAACGCCGGGGCAGAAGATCTCGTCGTTGACGAACCAGGTACGAGCGAGAGGTGACCGACCAGTTGCGCGGAAGTGAGATGAGGCCGAGATGGAGGTGACAGAGACGTGGTACCTGGTGCTGTCGGCACTGTTATTCACCATTGGCGCGGTCGGTGTGCTCGTACGCCGCAATCCCCTGGTCATGTTCATGTGCGTCGAGCTCATGCTCAATGCAGTGAACCTGTCCTTCGTCGCCTTCTCGACTGCCCTCGACGATCTGGCTGGCCAGACTGCGGTCTTCTTCGTGCTCGTGGTCGCAGCGGCCGAAGTGGTCATTGGCCTCTCTATTGTCGTTGCCGTGCTTCGACGTCAGCCATCGGCCACCGTCGATGACATCGCCGAGCTGAGGGGATAGCGGAATGCTCGAAGCCCTTTGGCTCATTCCTGCGTTGCCCCTGGCCGGATTTCTCGCCCTTCTTCTTCTAGGCCGGCGCCTGGGCGAGCCCCTCGCCGGGTGGTTGGCCACCGCCGCTATGGGAGCCAGCTTCCTGGCCACTCTCACCGTGTTTGCTGGTCTGGTGGCCGAAGAGCCCGAAGATCGATTCTTCCTCCAAACCATCTTCACCTGGCTGCCGGCAGGCAACTTCAGCGTCGACATTGGCTTCTTCGCCGATCCGCTGTCGATCACCATGTGCCTGTTCATCACTGGTGTCGGCTCGCTCATCCACCTCTATTCGGTCGGGTACATGCATGGCGACCCGAACTTCTCGAAGTTCTTTCTCTATCTGAACCTGTTCGCCGCCTCGATGCTGGTGCTGGTTCTCGGCGACAATCTGTTGCTCACCTTCCTCGGATGGGAAGGGGTGGGTGCCTGCTCCTACCTGCTCATCTCGTTCTGGTTCACCAGCGAATCCAATGCATCAGCTGGCAAGAAGGCGTTCGTCACCAACCGCATCGGCGATTTCGGCTTCATGCTGGCCACCTTTGCCGTGTTCAGCCAACTGGGCTCGATTCGCTACGCCGACATCCTCACCGGGTCGTTCTCGAGCGGCTGGGCCACCGTTATTGTCCTTCTCTTCCTGCTGGGGGCAGCGGGCAAGTCGGCCCAGATCCCCCTCTTCGTTTGGCTGCCCGATGCCATGGCCGGTCCTACTCCTGTGTCGGCCCTTATTCACGCCGCCACCATGGTGACGTCGGGTGTGTACCTGCTCACCCGGCTCAATCCGGTGTTGGCCCAGGCCGACGCGTGGGCCACCAACATGATCGCCTGGGTCGGTGTGCTGACTGCTCTTGTTGCTGCCTTGGCGGCAGTGATCCAGACCGACATCAAGAAGGTGCTGGCCTACTCCACCATTTCCCAGTTGGGCTATCTGTTCCTCGCGGTCGGAGTTGGCGGCTACATCCCGGCCATCTTCCATATGGTCACCCACGCGTTCTTCAAGGCGCTGCTTTTCCTTGGTTCGGGCTCGGTCATTCATGGACTCGACGACGAACAGGACATGCGCCGGATGGGTGGCCTGGGCAAACTCATGCCGATCACGGCCGGAACCTTCATCATTGGCTGGCTGGCGATTGCCGGTGTTCCTCCTTTCAGCGGCTTCTGGTCCAAGGATGAGATTCTTCTGGCGGCTTGGAACCACCCCGATGGCGGGCCTGTTCTTTGGTTCCTCGGTCTTGTCACCGCTCTGCTGACCGCGTTCTATATGACTCGTCAGGTCATTCTCACCTTCTTCGGCCGCACCCGTTTCTTCGACGTCACCCAGGCTGAGATCGACGATGCCTTTGCCGGAGCAGCCGATGAAGCCATGGGGGCCATCGACGAAGCCACAGCCGATGTCACCAAGGCCCAGGAAGCCCTCACCAAAGCGGAGGCCGACGTTGCCAAGCGCACCGAAGCTCTCACCAAGGCGGGGGCCGGTCTCACCGATGCCTCGGCCGCGGTAGCTGCCTCCGACCCCGAGAGCGACGGCCACGCCAAGCTGGTCAAGGCGGTGGAGAAGGCCGAAAAAGCTGTTCCAAAGGCCGAAGGCAACCTCGAGAAGGCCATG
>CALHBU010000230.1 GCA_937930655.1 uncultured Acidimicrobiales bacterium
GGCATGGGCGTGGGCTACCAGCAGTGGGCCTCGTTCTCCGGCCGCGTCCCGAGCAAAGGTGTGACCGTCGACCAAACGGACCCCTTCCTCGACCGGGTCGATGCCCAGCCGGCTCCAGGTGACGTCGAGAAAGGAAACAGCCGGTAACAGCTCGACGTCGACTCGGGGGTCGGACCGAAGGTGCCGGACCGAACGTTCGAGAACCAGAGGTGAACCGGGAACCGCATAGACAACGGCACCGGTGCGCGATGCCTCGTCGACCAACGCATCGGCGATCTGCTGATAGACCTCGTTCAGGCTCGCTCCGCCGTCGTAGAGGTGGTCAAAGCTGGCGGCATTGGCAGCCAACACGGCCGTTGGATGTTGGGTGGTGCGAAGAAAGACGTCAGATCGCTCCAGCAACTCAGCGGTAGCTGCCGTTACGTCTCCAACCCCACCGGGGCCGAGGCCGCAGACAGTTACCTGGGGCCGATGGCTAGATGTTGTTGGCATGGCTCAGGGAGCAGGTGGTGGCAGCACCTGATTGGAGGGGGCGTCCCAGGTCCCAATGGTGGGATCGACATCGACCGTGATCGATGCCAGAGCTTCCTGGATGGCGGCGCCGGCCTGCCCCTGAAGATCGGCCTCGAAGCCGGTTACCAGGATCAGATGGAAGCCGAACTGGGATTCAACCGGTTCGGTCACGACCCCTTCTTCTGCAGCCAGAACTGCATCCCTGAACTCCGGAACCCACTGATCGACCGAGGCACATCCCAAGTCGCCGCCCTGAGCCCCGCTACCGGGGTCGATGGAGTTGGCAGTCGCCAACTCGGCAAAGTCGGCTCCGTCCTGCAGCTCGTCATAGAGGCTGTCAGCAAGTTCCTGATCTTCGACCAAGATGTGGCTGACGCAGGGAACTTCGACCCCCTCAGCGCCGGACTCAATCAGGGCATCAGGAAGTTCCTCGGAAGCTCTGATCGAGAGTGAGAGGCTGTCGATGTAGGCGCTAATTTCGTCGCCGACCTCGCGGGCGGTGGTGGCCGGATCAGGCTCGCCCTGCTGGGTGAAGATGTTGACCAACTCACCTTCGAGAGACGTGCGAACTTCCTCGATCTCGGCGGTCGATACCGAACCGCCGGCATCCTCCAGCGTACGGTTCACCACCGCGCTTTGGATCAGCTGGGTGAGAGCGACCGCCTCCACTGTTTCCGGAGCAATACCGGCCAGTTCGAGGAAACGATCGCTGCTGGTAAGCCCGTCAGACAGTTCACGAACATCAGCCTGACCGAAGACCTCGGTCGAGCCGTCGGCGAAGGTCACCGTGGCGGCTGCAACGTTGCTCTCTCTGGACACGCCGCACGAGGCTGCTACCAGGGCAAAAGCAAGAAGCAAATAGAGTTGTCGTACGAGCCGGCTGATTGTCACATCGACAGGCTAGAGGCCTACTCGACTTCCCATGTGGCGCCAGAGGTAAGGAGCGATGCAAGATCTCCCGGGCCGTTCTGCTCGTTGGCGGCAGCCAGCTGTGCACTGACAGCCTCGGCGTACTCTTGGGCCTCGACAGACCGGAAGATGCCGAACGGTGTCGGTGACACCCTGTCGTTGGCCAGCTGAGCGAGCGCAAAGGTGACCGTGGGGTTGGTTTCCTTCTCGTCGTGCACCAACAGAGCATCGGTTCCGACATCGGCGACCTCAACGATGCGGGCTGCGCCGCCGTCCATCACAACGCCACGCTGGTTCTCAGCACCAAAGATGATGGGCTCGCCGTGTACCAGGTCGATCATCATCTCGGCGCGGGCATCGCGCTTATTGATGGCATCGAACGCACCGTCGTTGAACACGTTGCAGTTCTGGTAAATCTCGACCAGGGCTGCGCCCTTGTGCTCATGCGCCCGCCTGAAAGCCTCGATCATGTGCTTGCGGTCGAGATCGTGGGTACGAGCAATGAAGCTGGCGCCAGCACCAGCGGCCAACGACAGCGGGTTGAAGGGAATGTCGATCGAGCCCATGGGGGTCGACTTTGTGACCTTGCCGACCTCACTGGTCGGCGAGTACTGGCCCTTGGTCAGGCCGTAGATCTGGTTGTTGAACAACAGGATCTTGAGGTTGACATTGCGTCGCAGGGCGTGAATGAGGTGGTTACCGCCAATGGACAGCATGTCGCCGTCGCCGCCAACAACCCAGACGTCGAGGTCGGGGCGAGCCACGGCGAGACCGGTGGCGATGGCGGGTGCCCGGCCATGGATGCTGTGCATGCCATAGGTGGACATGTAGTACGGGAACCGTGCAGCACAGCCGATACCGGAGATGAAGACGGTGTTTTCTTTCTTGGCATCAGGCAGTTCGGTATAGAGGAACTGCATGGCGGCCAAGATGCCGTAGTCGCCGCAGCCGGGGCACCAGCGGACCTCTTGGTCCGAGGTCCAGTACCCGCGCTTGGTGGGGTCGAGCATCACGTCAGTCATTACTTGGCTCCATTCGAGCTGCCGGAGACGGCATCGTTGACGGCATTGACGATTTCGGCGGCGGTGAAGGGAAGACCCATCACCTTGCTGAGGGGCTTGGCATCGATCAGGTACTCGGCCCTGATGATCTTGACCAGCTGCCCCTTGTTGAGTTCGGGCACGATCACGTGCTTGTAGCCCTGCACCAGATCAGCGAGATCGGGGTGGAGCGGACTGAGGTGGGTGAGATGAAGGTGAGTGGTGGCGGTGCCGGCGGCCCGGAGGCGTTCGACAGCGGCGGTGATCGAGCCGTGGGTCGAGCCCCAACCGATCAGAAGTACGTCGGCGTCGCCCTCGGCGTTGACCAGTGTGCCGGGCACGTCCTTGGCGATGCCATCGAGCTTGGCTTGGCGAAGTTCGGTCATGAGACCGTGATTGGCCGGGTCGTAGTTGACGTTGCCGGTGATGTCGGCCTTTTCT
>CALHBU010000231.1 GCA_937930655.1 uncultured Acidimicrobiales bacterium
CCAACCGACGCTCTGCCCTGGATGGTGGAGATGTTGATGATGTTGCCAGCCGTGCCCTCGCTGACCCAGCGACGGGCCGCCTCCTGCATCATGTACCAGGTGCCATAGAGGTTGGTCTCCATGACGGCGTTCCAGCCCTTGGGGCTGATGTCCAGGGCGGGAGCCGAGAACTGGCCGCCGGCGTTGTTGATGACGTGGTCGAGCCGGCCCTGCTGCTCCCAAACTTCTTCGATCGTCTCTCTGACCTCTTCTGGCTCTCGCACCGTCATGGGAATGGTCTGACATGCGATGCCAGCCGTTGCGAGATCGGCGGCCAGTCGGTCGAGGTTCTCCTGCTTTCGACCGGTGGCGACGATGGTGGCGCCCAGGCGGCCAAAGAGAACCGACATGGCCGTACCGATACCGCCCGCTCCCCCGGTGATCAGAACGACCTGACCGGTCAGTAGATCGGAGCGGTAGACGGTGTCGAGCTCCAGAAGCTCGGCGAAGGAATGGCTGTGATAGGGATCGACCTCAGCCAAGGTCCCAGCCCATGACTCGGCCAGCCAGGAGGGTGTCGGCGTATTCCTCCATACGGGCGATCTTGCCGTCTCGACACTCGTAGACCCAGCAGTACTGGTTGTCGTAGGCGTTGCCGTTCTTGGCGGTTGCGGTGAGCCGTTGCTGGACCACCGCGGTGTTGCAGTCGACGATCATGCTGCGGATCTCGAGGTTGAACGGCTGGCTCAGGTCGAAGGTGTCCTTCACCAGAGCGCCACTGAACATCTCGGCTACCGCATCGCCACCGGTAATCGGCTCGAGGGGGGCGGCTGGCGGCGGCAGCCACTCGCAATCGTCGGTGAGGAGGGCGGCGATAGCCGTCTTGTCACCGCTAGGGAGGACGTCGTAGTACTTCTTGACCAGCGCTCGGGTTTCCTCGGTCTCCATCATGTCCTCCTAGGTCCGAGGGTCGAAGACGACCCGTCCGGTCGTCTTGCGGTCGGCCAGGTCCTTGAGGCCGCCCTTGAGCCCGTCGAGGCCGATGTGTTGGCTGATCAGGGGCTCGATCTTGCCGTCCAGCAGTAGCTGGTAGACGTCGTCGTAGCACTGTTGGAATGGCGCAGGATCGGCCACCCGGTAGCCGCCCATGTGGACCCCGACGAGCGAGTAGTTCTTGACCAGCAGGTGGTTCATTGGGGCCTGGGGAATCCGTCCGGCGGCGAAGCCAACGACCAAAAGTCGCCCTTCCCAGGCGACGAGGCGGCGGGCGACGTCGAAATAGTCACTGCCGACAGGGTCGTAGATGACATCGACGCCACGACCATCGGTCTCGGCCATCACTCGCTCGTAGAGGTCTTCGTTGGTGTAGTCGATGGCAACGTCGGCTCCGAGCTCGGTGCACACCGCCTTCTTCTCCGCGCCACCGGCGGCGGCGATGACCCAGCAGCCGTGGGCCTTGGCCATCTGGACCGCGGAGGATCCGACACCTCCAGCTGCGGCCAGCACGAGCACGGTCTCGCCCGGTTGCAGGTTGCCCCGCTGATGAAGGGCGAACCACGTTGTTCCGTAGGTGACGTGCATGCTGACGGCTGTGACCGAATCGACGCCGTCGGGAATGACGGCGCAGTTGGCGGCCTCGATGATGGCTTCCTCGGCGTAGCCACCAAATCCGGCGGCGGTCGATCCGGTGACCCGTTGGCCCACCTCTAGCGTCTTTCCACCGACGGTGGCCCCATCGCCGACGGCCACGATGGTGCCAGCGGTGTTCATGCCCGGTGTGAAGGGTGGGTCGAGCTTCACCTGGTAGGTGCCCTGGCATTGGAGAATGTCGGCGAAGTTCAGGTCACTGCCTTCGACCGCCACTCGTACTTGGCCCGGCCTTGGCTCGGGTGACGGCACCTCGTCGAGCGAGAGCTTGTCCCATGGATCTCCGAGTTCGTGAATCTGCCACGCCTTCATGGCGTACCCCTTTCGCTGGTAGGCCGAACCGTAGTGCTGTGCTTGTGGGAGGTCGAAAGGACTCCTTGTGGTCCGGTACGGTGTGGCCGAGTTCAGTAAGGACGCCCACCGGAAAGAGCCGACTATGTCCGCCGACGACCATCACCCACCAGCAGCCCCTCCCCCGGAGCCGGTCACCGATCCCAAGTGGTTGGGACCCGCCGTTGGCTTGGCCTTTGCTCTCATCGTGCTGTTTGGTCTTGGCGTCGCCAGCGTGGCCGCCTACAACTCAGAAGGTGGCGATGCCGACCATTCCGAGGAAGGCGAGCACTCTGAGGACTCCGACGCTGGTCACTCCGAAGAAGGAGACGGTCACGACGACGATTCCGATGCCGACCATTCCGAAGAAGAAGAGGGCCACGACGAAGACGGTGATGAAAGCCACTCTGACGAGTGAGCGCCGAACTCCACCCTCGCGATCGTTGGTTTGAAGATTGGTCGGTCGGCGAGTCGTTCGTTGGTGACGAAACCTACGTGATGGAACAAGACCGGATGATCGAGTTCGCTCGAGAGTTCGACCCGCAGCCGTTCCATACCGACCCCGAACTGGCCAAGGACACGTCCTATGGGG
>CALHBU010000232.1 GCA_937930655.1 uncultured Acidimicrobiales bacterium
GTCTCCGTACCACCGGGCGAAGTCGATGGCTTCGGAGACCTCAACGTCGGCCTGGGCGAAGGTCTTGTTGGCCTCGTGAACCATGGCGTTGATGAGGTCGCCGCGCCGCCGGGAGAGCTCGGAACCCACAGAGTGCAACACCGTGCGACGTTCGGTGGCCGGCCGCTGGGCCCACGCTGACTGAGCGGTACCTACCGCAGCCACAGCAGCGTCGACAGCACCGACATCGATGGTCATGGGGGCAGATGGGCCGTCGAAGCGCCGAGACACAACATCGACCGCCCAACGCCGGTTGGCCGGCAGTGCGGGGTCGGTGTCTGGCTCATTCTGAAACGGCCCATCGAGGTTCGGGACCGAATCTGTCGGTAGTACTGAGCCCTGGTTTTGGCTTCGCTGCGGTCCTGTGCCGACCTCGTTGCGGCTGGCAAGCGCAGCACGGAATTTCAATGCCTCGGCCTCGAAGGCTGCATCACCGGGCGTTAGCGAGAACAGATGCCTGATGAAGTTCTCGTCTGAGGCGTTTTCTTCCAACCGACGGAAGAGATAGCTGATGGCGACGTCGAAATCTGTCGGCGCCACCACCGGGGTGTAAAGGAGCAAACCGCCGCCGTCGTCTCTCACCGTTCTGGCGATTCCTGGTGCCATACCTTCGAGCATCTCGAACTCGATGCGCGGCTCGACCTGACGCTCGGTCGACAGCAAGTGAGCCCAAGCCACGTCGAACAAGTTGTGGCTGGCGACGCCCATACTCACTCCGTTGAGTCGTTCGGGAGTCATCACCCAATCGAGGCAACGTTTGTAGTTCGCATCGGTCTCGGCCTTGGATCGGTAGGGGGCCAGTTCCCAACCGTGCATGACGGCCTCGACTCGCTCCATAGCGAGGTTGGCGCCTTTCACCAGGCGGATCTTCACCTCGCCGCCCTGCTTTCCGTCGATCGAACGAGCGTGACGGGCGTTGGCCCATCCGACGAGTTCTTGCAGGGCGGGAAAGGAGTCCGGCAGGTAGGCCTGAAGCACGATCCCAGCATCGACGTGGTGCAGCTCCGGCTCGTCGAGCAAGGCCATGAAGACCGTCATCGTCAGCTCAAGATCGTGGTATTCCTCCATGTCGAGGTTGATGAACGTTGGCGGCGAGCTGGCGGCAGCTGTCTCATAGAGCGGTCGGAGACGATCGATGACTCGACGGACCGAATCGTCGAAGGCCCATGGGTTCAGTTGAGAAACCACCGCCGACACCTTCACCGACACGTAGTCGACATCGGGTTGGCCGAGCAGATCGTTGGCGGCCTCAAGTCGACGATCGGCTTCGGCATCGCCAAGAACAGCCTCACCAAGAAGGTTTACATTGAGGGTAAAACCTTCTTGGCGGCGGGCACCGAAGTGCTTCGCCATCGCCGCCGGTTCGGCATCGACGACAAGATGGCCAACGATCTGACGCATCCGCCGCACCGCCAAAGGCATGACCACCCCGGGTAGACGCGGGGCCAAGCGAGCTCCGGCCCGGAGCAAGACCCGATCGGCAGCTGACAAGAATCCGGGCAGGTCACGACCGTTGACCAACTGCACCAGCTGATGTGCTGCAACGGCGTGGTCCTCCGGGCGGATCACCCGATCCACGAACTTCATGGCGAAGGCCAGGCCCGCTTCGTCTTCGATCACGCCGCGTAACTGCTCGGCTGTGCGAACCTCGTGGGCCGTTCGTACGTCATCGGCGCGACGCAGCCACTCCGAAACCAGCTCGACGGTCGGTTCTGCAAGATCGTCCACGGAGGTTGGCAGCGGCCCAGACATGCCATCAGTCTGGCTGACCGCCTCGCAGTCGTCTTGCACGATCCGCTCACCAGCTAGCTGAACGGTACGACAAACGAGACGCCGGCCCAGTTCCGACTACGCCACAACCAACGCTGACCAAACGCAGCGAGCCCGTCAGATGGAACGCGAAGCGTCTCACGCTCAGCCGCGGGCGCTCAGCTTCGGCGTCGCCTGGCCCGACGGTCTTGGGCTCGTTGCCATTTGTTCTGACGGCTACGGCATGCCTTGCGGCAGTAGATCTGGTTGGACGTCTTCCGCTCGAAGAGATCCTGGCATCGCCAATAGCGGCATTCGGCCAGCCGTTCAGGATCGAAGTCGGGGTCCTCGTCGAGGAAATCGGGAGAGTCGATGGAGACTATTGAAGCACTCTGGGCCCAGCCCCTCAGCTCGAGGCTGTTGCGTCCGTCGCCAGTTGGGCCGCCAACGCTTCGGCATTGGCATGGATTGCGGTCATCGCCCCCGAGAAGTCTTCGCTGAGGAGAGGGGTAGTCCAGTCCACGATCGGCTTGTCGGTCGGTATCTGCCCATGCTCGCATCCGATACTGACGATGATGTCAGCGGTATCTGTATCGCCCTGGTCAACGAGCTTGGGATTCCAGTTGATGGCGTAACCCTGTTCTTCGAGTGCTGCTTGCACGTTGACCATGTTGTGGTCGTCCGGGTCGGGACCAGCCAGGCTGATGGCTACATCAAGACCGGCCCGACCAGCCGCAGCCCGGAAATAGGTGGCAGCAAAGAGACTCTTGCCGGCCGCATGTGGGCACATGAAGAGAACGTTGGTTGTCATGACTAGGTGCTCCTTCTTTGGGTGTGAATCAAGCCAGAAGAAGTTGGTAGGCCACGCCGACAATTGCGGCGGCGGCGACCACCTTCAGGCTGGAAACGTTGAACTTGAAGATCGCTAGAGCCGAGGCTGACGCGATGACGACCGCAGCCCGATCAATGGATGCCAGTTCAGGTTGATACAGCAGCGCGCCGTAGCCGCGCCGTTCGGTGACCGTGCCAAAGAGCGTGAAGATGGCGAACCACAGGGCCAGGTTCAAGACGACGCCGACAACGGCAGCAGTGACCGTCGAGAGGGCTGAGGTCAGCGCCGGCTTGTTTCGGAGGTGTTCGATGAACGGGGCACCGAGGAAGATCCACAAGAACGACGGAACAAAGGTGACCCAGGTGGCGATGACGGCCCCGTACACGCCTGCGTGGAGCGGGCTGAGGGAACCGGGCTGCCGGTACGGGCCCATGAACCCTACGAACTGGACGATCTGTATGAGCGGGCCGGGCGTCGTCTCTGCCATCCCAAGGCCGCTGATCATCTCCCCTGGTTCAAGCCAGCCGTAGCTGTTGACCGCCTCCTGGGAGATGTAGGCCAGCACCGAATAAGCGCCACCAAAGGTGAGCACTGCGGCGCTAGAAAAGAAGAGGGCCACATCAACAAAGACCGAGGACCGGCCAAGTGCGACCAAAAGAACAGCCACCGGGCCGAACCAGAAAGCAAGACCAAGAGTCAGCACCCGGATTGCCCGCCCGAACGATGGCCGCCCAAGCGAGATGTCTTCGTCCCCGACCAACACCCCTTCTTCATCGGCGACGGCTGACTCGTCGTGGCCCTGGATGAGGTTGAAATCCTGGGGTCGAGCTCGGCCGCCAACGAGCCCGAGGATGATGGCAGCCGCCACGATGGTTGGGAACGGAACCTCGAAAGCGAAGATCCCGACGAAACTGGCTGCTGCCACTCCCAGCATGATCGGGTTCTTGATAACGCGCTTGCCGATCCGCAGGACCGCGCTTGCCACTACGGCGATCACCGCAGCCGAGATGCCAAAGAACAACCCGGTGACCCAGGTGAGGTCTCCGTAGGCCGCGAAGAGAATGCTCAGTCCCATGATCGAGATGAACCCGGGAAGAATGAAGATCGCTCCGGCGAACAAACCGCCTGATGGCCCACGAAGTAGCCATCCGAGATAGGTCGCCAGCTGCTGGGCTTCCGGTCCTGGCAGGAGCATGCAGTAGTTGAGGGCATGCAGAAACCGCCGCTCCCCTATCCACCGACGCCGAACAACGATCTCTTCGTGCATTACCGCGATCTGTCCAGCCGGGCCACCAAAACTGTTGGCGGCAACCGTCGACCACGCGGCAACCCATTCCTTCCGAGGAATCACGTCGCCCGGCCGACCCTCCCTCTTATCCTGTAACCGTGGTTTCAGCATTGGTCGGCATGTTAAGATAGCAACCGTGGTTACACAACCAGAACAATCGTGGGTGCTGCTCAGCTACCGCATCCCTCGCGAGCCCTCCACCCCACGTATCGCGGTCTGGCGAAAGCTGAAGGAGCTCGGCGTCGTCCAGGTCGGCGATGGCCTCGTTGCCCTACCCAACGATGCTCGGACCAAGGAACGACTGGAGTGGATTGCCGCTCAGGTGACCGAGGCCGAAGGGGACGCCATCGTCTGGGTGGCAACCCCATCAGGGCGCCGGACCAGTGGCCAACTGGCCAATGAGATGAGGGCCGCCAGAACGGTGGAATACGACGCACTTCGAGCGGAAGTCGCTTCAGCCAGCGATGTCGGAACACGGACCGTGCAGCGATGGCGGAGAGAGCTTCGCAAGATCGATCGACGCGACTACTTCCGTGCCCCCGGCCGTGACGACGCTCGACAGGTAATCGAGAAGCATGCTGCTGAGCTGAAAAGCGAGGTTCGAGGGTGATCTGGGCAACCCGGGCCGGAATTCACGTGGACCGAGCCGCCTCAGCATGGCTGTTGGCGACCTATGTCGACCCAGCGGCGGACTTTGTCTACGTGGATGATCCTGATGATGTCCCGGCAGAAGCGACCCCGTTCGATATGGCCGGTGTCGACCTCAGCCATCACAACGACGACGTCACGTTCGAGACCATCCTTCGTCGATACGACCTTCTCGACCCGGTGCTGTGGCGCATCGCCGAAATCGTCCACCAAGCCGACGTCGAAGACGACAAGTTCGACGCACCGGAAGCAGCCGGCCTCGACACCATCATCCGAGCGCTCGGTCTCACCCACGACGACGAAGAAGTACGAACCATCACCGCCACCATCCTCACCAGTCTCGAGCATTACCTGCGGCGAGAAACGCTAGGAACCGATACCGCCGGTTTCTGAGTAAGGCCAAGCCGCTGCGTATCCGATGGGCAAGCCGACCGCGACCCCAACATCGAACTGGTCTAAAAAGCGATCGCCCCGCCGGAACAAGTCCGACGGGGCGATCGTAGTTCTGATCGTCACGAATGACGGTGGCTGCTAGCTAGATCAGGCGAGATCGAAGCGATCGTTGTCCATAACCTTGCCAAAGGCCGCACAGAAGTCGTTGACGAACTTCGCCTCGGCATCGTCGGCGGCGTAGACATCGCAGATCGCACGCAGGATGGAGTTGGAACCAAAGACAAGATCGTTACGAGTACCCGTCCACTTGGCCGTTCCACTGGCACGATCCTTACCTTCGAAGACATCCTCGGCTCCGGAGGCCCCTGACCACTCGGTGTCCTGATCCATCAGGTTCACGAAGAAGTCGTTGCTCAGCGTGCCAACCCGGTCGGTGAAGACACCGTGACCGTCGTTGCTCACACCGAGAACACGGAGACCACCGATAAGGGCAGTCAGCTCGGGTGCACCAAGATCGAGCAGGTGTGCCCTGTCGATGAGAATGTGCTCGGCGACATGGCTGCTTCCCTTACCGAGGTAGTTCCGGAAACCGTCGTTCTTGGGTTCGAGCCAAGCGAAGGACTCGACGTCGGTCTGTTCCTGGGTGGCATCGCCACGCCCAGTGCTGACGGTGACCGTTGCATCGTGACCGGCAGCCTTGGCCGCAGCCTCGACGGCAGCGGCGCCGCCGAGAACAATAAGGTCGGCCATGGAGACCGACACACCGGCGCTGGACTGTACGCCCTCGAGCGCGGTGAGCACCCGACGGAGCTGGGCCGGCTTGTTGACATCCCACTCATTCTGAGGAGCCAGACGTACCCGACCACCGTTGGCACCACCCCGCATGTCGCTCTTGCGATAGGTGGATGCCGAGGCCCATGCGGTCTCGACCAGTTCGGTGACGGTGAGGTCGGTGGCCATGATGGCCGCCTTGACGGTGGCAACGTCGGCATCGCTCAGCGCCGTGCCGGCCGGAACCGGGTCCATCCACAGCAGTTCCTCGTCGGGAACCTCTGGGCCGAGGAAATTGGCAGCGGGACCCATGTCCCGGTGGCACAACTTGTACCAAGCCCGGGCAAAGGCCTCGTCGAGCTGCTCGGGATTGTCACGGAAACGCTGCGAGATCGGCCCATAGATAGGGTCCATCTTCATGGCCATGTCGGCGGTGCTCATCATGGGAGCGTGGGTGATGTTCGGGTCGTGAGCATCGGGAACGGTCCCGGCCAGGGCCGGGGCTGTCCACTGCTTGTGACCGGCCGGGCTCTCGGTGAGCTCCCAGTCGTTGTCCATCAGGGTCTCGAGGTAGTTGTTGTCCCACTGGGTCGGGGTGGAGTTCCAAGCTCCCTCGAAACCGCTGGTGGTGGTGTGCACACCCATGCCGGATCCGAAATCGTTCTTCCAACCGAGAAGCTGCTGCTCCATGGGGGCACCCTCGGGCTCAGGGCCCATGGCGTCCTCGGGACCGGCGCCGTGCATCTTGCCGAAGGCGTGACCGCCGACGACCAAGGCAACGGTTTCCTCGTCGTTCATGGCCATGCGGCCGAAGGTCTCGCGAATGTCGGCACCGGAGGCGACCGGGTCGGGGTTTCCGTTAGGGCCCTCTGGGTTGACGTAGATAAGGCCCATCTGGACCGCGCCCAGTGGTTCCTGTAGATCGCGATTTCCGCTGTAGCGCTCGTCTTCGAGCCAGACGTTCTCTGGGCCCCAGTAGACGTCTTCTTCGGGAGCCCATACGTCTTCACGACCACCGGCGAAGCCGAAGGTCTTGAAGCCCATCGACTCGAGGGCGACGTTGCCGGTGAGAAGCATGAGGTCTGCCCAGGAGATGCTGCGGCCGTACTTCTTCTTGATCGGCTCGAGCAGGGCGCGGGCCTTGTCGAGGTT
>CALHBU010000233.1 GCA_937930655.1 uncultured Acidimicrobiales bacterium
TGTTCCATTTTCGATCTCATGCCCGAGGACCCAATCGTCAACGAGCCTGTGGTCAGCGACGTCGAGACGTTGGTCATCTACACCGACACCGACTTCCAGACTCCGCCGGCATGGTCGGAACTCACCGCATCCCATCTCACCAACGTCGAGCTTGTGTTCTTCCCTCAGCTCGGCCATGTGGTGACCTTCTACGACGTCTGCCCGCAGTTCGTCGTCTACCAGTTCCTGAATACGCCGGGTGGCCTCATCGATACGTCGTGCACCGACGATCTACCTCCGATCAGGTACCTGCCAGAGCTTCCGGTGATTGCGCCGCTTCCTCCCATTGATGAGTTCTTCGAGCAGCTGGACGAGATCTTCGGTGCTCCTGACGAAGAGCCGATGGAAGAAGCACCGGAAGAAGCACCGGTCGGCGCTGAAGATGACCCGGCCCAAGAAGAGGGCCCATCCGAAGGTGGACCGACGGTTGAAGAACCGGCAGACGATGGCGACCCGATCGAGGTAGCCGCCATCACCCTGCACACCACCAAGCCTGGTCGCTAACCGCAAGCACTCTCAGGAACGAACCCCGGCGATGCGCCCCTTAACCCAGCTCACCGCATCGCCGGGGATGTTCTTCATGGCGTCCCGCATGTAGTCGTCCACAACCGCACCGAGGGCGTCGGCATAGCTGGGGTAGGGCCAGACGGTTCCGTACCATTTGTGGAACGGCAGGTCGGCCTTCATGGCCAGACTGAAGATGGAGATCAGTTCTCCCGCTCGGGGCCCGACGATGGTGGCGCCCATCACTCGGCCAGTGAGGCGGCGCACATCGACGATGATCACTCCGTCGTTGACCTCGTCGGTGAAGGCCCGGTCGGCGGTTGAAAACTGATGGACGATCCGGCGTACATCGTGGGGGACGTCGACCGGTTGCTGGCCAATGGTGGCTGCCTCGGGAGCGGTGAAGGTGACCGATGGGTGTTCAGGGCGATCGCCAGCGGGGGCGAATGGGGCGATGATGTGCTTGATGACCCGCCGACCCCAGGCGTTGGCAGCGTGGGTTGTGGCCCCCTCGGTCGAGACGTCGCCAACAGCCCACACACCGTCTTTGGTGGTTCGCCCCTTGTCGTCAATGACGATCCGGCCCCGGTCGGTTTCGATCCCCAGGTTCTCGAGACCGAGCCCCTCAGAGTTGGGAAGCCGACCAACCGCCATCAGGACCCGATCGACGTTCTCGATTCGATCAACAATCTCTCCCCCAACTGGTCCGATTTCTACCGCCCCTCCTTCGAAGCGGTGTGCGACCAGCCCGGGTCGAAGGTCGACGCCGAGCCCGGTGACAGCCCGGTCGACAACGGCCGCCGCCTCGGGCAACAGAAATGGAAGAATCTGCGGTGCAGCATCCAGAACCGTGACCTCCGATCCCAAACGGCGGAAGGCCACCGCCATCTCCATCCCGATCGGGCCCGCTCCGACGATGACCAGTCGAGCCGGAACATCGTCGAGTTCGAACAACTCCTCGTTGGTCAGATAGCGATCTTCGGGAAGACCCTCGATAGGCAACCGTCGAGGTCGAGAACCAGTCGACAGCACAACGTGGTCGGCGAGAATGGTTCGCTGGCCGTCATCGCCTGACAGCTCAATACCGTTCTCCACCAACCGGGCGGAACCAAAGATCAGATCGATGTTCTCCATCGCTCCGAACTCATCGGTCTCGTGTCGACGGAGCGAGTCCCGACGCTCCCTCACCGTGGCCAGTATTTCCGAGCCGGAACGTCCGGCCTGTTGGCTGCTGTGGTGGAGCAAAGACTTGGACGGGATGCATCCGACATTGGTGCAGTCGCCTCCGACATGGTGCCGCTCGATCAACGCCACCTTCTTTCCGAAACCGGAAAGACCAACCGCAACGGTCAACCCTCCCGAACCGGCCCCAACCACGATGGCGTCGTACTGGTCACTCATAGCTCACTCAGTTCAGTCATTGGGGCAGTTGACGATTCGTCGACCCGGTCTCGCTTCAACCAGCGCGACAGCAGTGATCCGGCGATGGCCAAGGCCGCCGACGCCACGAGGATCCGCAGGTCAAAAGATGGCCGGCCCTCGTCGAGCGACTCGATGGATGCCCCGAAACCAACGAACGCAACCGTGCCGGGAAGTGTTCCGAGGAACGAGCCGGCGATGAAAGGCAGAAATCGCAGCTTCAGGAAGCCCGCGGCGTAGCCCACCGCGTCGAAGGGCAAGAACAGCAGCCGCATCAAAACCGTTGTTTCGAACGGATAGCGGTGGGCCCGTTGAACGGTCCCGCCAAGAAGATCGGTCATGCGTCGACCGGCCTCGCCCGATCCAAAAAAACGACCGGCAAAGTACATCGCCACCACCGAAAGGTTGGCGGCTAGAACCGTCCAGATCACTCCCTCGACCAGGCCAAAGGCCAGCCCGCCAAGGATGGTGAGCACCGATGCGGGAAAGAGAATCAACGGGCGGAAGACGTAGGCCACCATGAACAGGGCCGGACCCCACCAGTGATCGACGATCGCACTCTGGAGCTCGGCTGCGGCTTCCAGCGGCGTGAGGCCCTGCCGTCGAGTGATGACCAAAGAGGAGACGATCAACGCAAGCCAGGTGACAGCCATCGCTGACCGCTGAGTTCGAACCTTCACAGGGTGGCGCCCGATCGATCGAGGAGCTGAACCGCGCTGCGCACATGGAGCCCGGCGGTCAGTGTCACCGCAGCAGCCATGACCACCATGGTCCAAGGAGCGATGGCGGGCAGGGCAAGCAGCACACTGAACAAGAGAATGGTCTCGGTTCCCTCGACTACCCCGCCGGGCATGGCGACAGACGTCGACTGGCCCCGGCTCGACGCTCCCTGGTGTCGTTTCTCGAGAAGGGCCGAAAGATAGAGCCAGGCCACGATGTTTAGGTAGAACGACGCCACCAGCACGGCTGCAGCCATCCAGCTCGCACGATCGCCTCGTCCAGAGGCAACGCCCAGTGGGATGGCGGCGTAAACGACGACGTCGGACACCATGTCGAGGTAGCCGCCCAGATCGGTCTGGCGGCCGAAGCTTCGGGCCACCATGCCATCGAGACCGTCAAGAAGGCGGTTAAGGAGCCAACCGGCAAGAGCAAGAAACCACCACCCTTGACCTGCCGCCCCCGCTGCTGCGAGGCCAACCAGCAGGCCGAAACCGGTAACGCCGATCGGCGTCACGTCGAGCCGGTCGGCAACAGGCATCAACAGCCGAGCACTGAACTGTCGAGCTCGATCGTCGATCATCTCGACCTACAACCTCCGGGACGACTCTCTGATTCCAACTAACGTAGGTCCATGACGACCTATCAGACGGTATGGCCCCGCTCCCGACAGGCTGTCGACCGCCAGGCTCTGGCCGATCGTCCTGCGTCGCTCGATGGCATGAAGGTGGCGTTCCTTTGGGACTACATGTTCCGGGGCGACGAGATCTTCCCCATCATCGCCGACGAACTCCAGTCGGCGTTCCCCACGGTCGAGATCCTCGACTACGACGTCTTCGGAACCACCCACGGTGAGGGTGAGGCTGCCCTGGTCGCTGCTCTTGGCGACACCCTCCATGGGCACGGCGTCGATGCCATCGTCTCCGGGATGGCCTGTTGAGGTAGCTGTACGCCCGCCGTGTTGCGGGCCTCCAACGCGGCCGAAGCGGCCGGCATCCCCAGCAGTTCGCTCACGTGTGAGGGCTTTCTTGGTCAAGCGGCAACGACCTCGTCGGGGCTTGGTCGTCCCAACCTGCCGATAGCGCTAGTTCCCGGCCATGTCGACACCCAGCCCATCGAGCAACTGGAACACCACATCCGAACGGTCACCGTTCCTGCCGTCATTCAGAATCTCACGGCCCGCCAGACTGACTCCCCCGTCGTGAGCGAGCCGGTCCCCCGAGACATCGTCGCCGCTGGCACCTTCGAGGAGATCAACTCCCGGTTCCTGACCGAGGGTTGGAGCGACGGACTTCCCGTCGTGCCGCCGACAGTGGAAAAGGTCGAGGCCTTCCTCGCCCACACCAAGCGGGATCCCAATGAGGTTCTCGGGGTGGTACTTCCCGACAGCAGAGAGGTCACGGTCTGGAGCCTGGCCGTCAACGGTGTCATGGCCGGGTGCCGTCCGGAGTACATGCCGGTGCTGGTGGCGTTGGGTCAGGCCATGGCCGATCCGGCCTACGGCGTCGAGCACTCGGGCAACACCCCAGGGGCCGACACCCTCATCACCATCAACGGGCCGCTGGCCGCCGAGCTCGGGTTTAACTGCGAGCAGGGGGTGCTGCGGGACGGTTTCCAGGCCAACACCTCGGTCGGCCGGTTCTGGCGACTCTATCTTCGCAACGTCGCCGGTTTCATTCCCCACGAAACCGACAAGGCGACCTTTGGTAACACGTGGCGAGTGGTTCTGGCCGAGAACGAGGCCGTTCTCGACCGCATTGGATGGCCGCCACTGTCGGCATCGTTTGGCGTCGCCGCGGGCGAGAACGCAGTGACCATCTCCCGCTATACCGGGGGCAACGTTGTGACCTCGGTGTTCGGTCAAGAGGCAGAGCACATGGTCGATTACCTGGCTGACGCTCTCACCAAACAGACCGGCTGGGAACTGGTTTTCACCATCGGGGTGGCGCCGGATACCTATCGCCCGCTCCTGGTTCTCAGCCCCATCCTGGCCGAGACCATCGCGGCCTCAGGCTGGTCGAAGGCCGACCTTCAGCAAGCGCTCTTCGAGCGGGCCCGTCTACCGGCCAGCAAGTTCGAGAACTATCTGGGCCACTGGACCAACCTGGTGCCGGGGCGTCGCAGCCTGACCGACTTCGTCAATATGAAAAAGGCGGCGTCGGTGTTCGCCGAGTCGACCGACCCCGAACGGCTGGTTCCGATCGTCACCGACCCCTCCCACCTGCTAATTGCCGTGGCCGGCGACCCTTTGCGGACCAATGCGCAGGTCTTTTCCCACAACGGCATGTTGGGCTTTCCCGTCGCCCACCCCGTTGACGACCCAACCGGCTAGTTAGCTCCTGAATCGGGCCAACGAGCGGTGAGCCATCAGAAACTCAGCCAGGACCTGGTTGAACTGCTCCGGTGCCTCCAGGTTGCTCAGATGCCCGATGCCATCCAGCACAGCCAGGCGGGCGTCGGGGATCTGCTCGGCCATGTCCTGGCCGATGGACGGCGGTGTCAACCGATCGAGCTCACCGAAGATCAACTGCACCGGCATGTCGATGTCGCCAAGAAGATCAGACTGGTCGAACAACAACGACGCCCGAATGGTCTTGAGGTAGGGCTCGACTCGGAGGGCCTCGATACTGGCCCGCAGCTCAGCCCGGGCCTGTTCTGTGCAATCGGGAGCAACCAACGAGTCGATGAGCGCCGGTGCCAGATCGGCAAACGTCTTGCCCGATCGCAGTGGCCGTTCCCTCAAGGCCACGTACTCCTCTTGCTTCTCCGGTGTGAGCGCTGAATCGAAGCCGTAGAAGCAGTCGCACAACGTCAACGTGGCCATCCGGTCTTTGTGGGGCCGAAAGGCTTCCATGACGATCCTTGCCCCCATCGACAGGCCGACCATGTGGGCCTTCTCGATCTCGAAGTGATCGAGCAACCGTCCAACATCGTCGGCGAAGTCAGCGAAGCGGAGCTCGGTGTCGTAGTCGTCGGAGTCGCCGTAGCCCCTCGCATCCCAGGCAATCGAAGTGAAGCGGTCGCCAAGGTGCGCCGCTTGCCGTTCCCAGTTCTGCCGCCGACCGCCGACACCGTGAAAGAAAAGGACGGGTGGACCGTCGCCGGCGACAGAACAAGCCAGGCTCGGGTTTCCGGTTGTTCGGATCAACTCGGTCATCGTGGAGCGAGAGACTAGGAGACCATGGCCGGAATCGCCTACCTTGTAGGTAGCCGACAAAGGGGAAATCCGTCATGCACGACCTGATTATTCGCAACGGACGCATCATCGATGGCACAGGGGCCGCAGCCTTTCTAGGCGACGTCGCCATCGACGACGGAAAGATCACCGTCGTCGGCCGAGCCGACGCCGGAGGACTCGATGCCACCGCCACCGAGGAGATCGACGCCGAGGGCAACCTCGTCACACCGGGCTTCGTCGACATCCACACCCACTACGACGGGCAGGTTTGCTGGGACAAGCAGGTCACGCCCTCCAGCTGGCACGGCGTGACCACCGTGGTCATGGGCAACTGCGGCGTCGGCTTTGCTCCGGTTCACCCTGGCAAAGAAACTGAGCTGGTCGAGCTCATGGAGAGCGTCGAAGACATTCCCGGCACTGCACTCCATGAAGGCATTCCCTGGGGTTGGGAGACCTACGGCGAGTACCTCGACGCCATCGACACCCCCTACACCGTCGACATCGGCTCACAGGTTCCTCACGTGGCCATGCGCCAGTACGTGATGGGCGACCGCTGCTACGACGACGCCACCGCCGACGACATGGCTCAGATGGCAAAGATCACAAAGAAGGCGCTGCAGGACGGTGCCATGGGCTTCTCGACCTCTCGCTTCTATGGCCACATGGACAAAGCTGGCAATCTGATTCCCGGCACCAACGCCACCGCCGACGAAATGCTGGCCATCGGTGACGCCTTCGCCGAGGTCGACCACGGAACCATGGAGATCATCTCCGACCACCTCGACACCGAAGACGAGCTGTTCTGGGTCGAGAAGATCGCTCGGAAAACCAAGCGACCGATGACCTTCCTGGTGACCCCGGAGGTCAATGCCGGCATCTGGGATCTAGCCGCCAAGCTCAATCCCGAAGGCCACCAGATCCGTCCTCAGGTCGGTGCTCGACCGGCCTCACTGCTGATGACGCTCGAGGGAACCATCAATCCGATGCGACAGTTCCCCAGCTACGACGCCATCAAGGACCTTCCCTTCGATGAGCAGCGGGCCCAACTCCGCGATCCCGAGTTTCGGGCCAAGGTGCTGGCCGATGAGCCGAAGGTGTCTCGGTATCGCGACACCAACCGGATGATCAGCACCTGGGACAAGATGTTCGTGCTGCCCAAGGATCTCAGCTACGAGCCGGGCTACGAGGACTCTCTGGCCGGTCACGCCGAGGCCAACGACTGCCACGTGCGGGAAGCTCTCATGGACTCCATGGCCGATGGTCGGCCGTTGCTCTATCTCTTTGGCAACTACCCAGGAGACCTGGAAGAGCAGCGCAAGGCCATCGAGAACGAACTTTCGGTGTTCGGCCTGTCCGATGGCGGCGCCCATTGCGGTGTGCTGTGTGATGCCAGCGTGCCAACCTACATGCTGGCCTACATGACCCGTGACCGGACAAAGGGCCCGCTCATGTCGCTCGAAAAGACGGTCCACAAGATGACCCAGGACACGGCGCTCGTCTACGGCATGGAAGACCGCGGCGTGATCGCCCCCGGCTACCTGGCCGATTTCAACATCATCAACTACGACGAGCTGGCCTTGGAAGATCCCGAGATGGCCTACGACCTCCCGGCCGGCGGCAAGCGCATCATCCAACGGGCCAAGGGGTATGTCGCCACCATCAAGAACGGCGAGGTGACCTATCGCAACGGTGAACACACCGGCGCCATGCCGGGACGCCTCGTCCGCGGCGGCCAGGCCTAGTAGCGTTCTGGCGGACCCAACGACCGCCACTCGCGTTCTGGCGGACCCGACGACCGTGTTCGGCCGTTGGAGCAGACAGAACGACGAAGTCGACTGCTCAGTCCGCCAGAATCAGGCCAAGCCGGCCCACCCTTGATGACCGACAACAGCAGAGCCAGCCCCCGGCAGCCCAGGCCCGGCGGCTAGCCTGCGGGGGTGGTAGATCAGGGTCACGATCAGACAACCGATGGGTCCCCTGGGGAGTCGATTGACTTCATTCGGGAGAAGGTTGTTGCCGACAATGCAGCTGGCAGATTCGGGGGCCGAGTGGTCACCCGTTTTCCGCCCGAGCCGAACGGCTATCTCCACATCGGCCATGCCAAATCGATTTGTCTCAACTTCGGCATAGCCAACGACTTCGACGGCAGTTGCAACCTCCGTTTCGACGACACCAACCCCGAAACCGAAGACCACGAGTACATCGAAGCCATCATCGACGACCTTGCCTGGCTGGGGTTCACACCTGCTGGTGAACCGAAGTACGCCTCGGACTACTTCGAGCAGCTGTATACCTGGGCCGAGTCTCTGATCGAACGGGGGCTGGCGTACGTCGACGATCAGGATGCCGAGACCATCTCGGCCCAACGAGGTGGCTTTGGCCAGCCCGGGGTTGAAAGCCCCCACCGAGATCGTCAGCCAGAAGAGAACCTCGGTTTGTTCCGTCAGATGCGCGACGGAGCGTTCGCCGACGGCGAGAAAGTGCTTCGGGCCAAGATCGACATGCAGGCTGAGAACATGCAGCTGCGAGACCCCGTGCTGTATCGAATCCGTCGGGTTCCTCACGTTCGAACCGGCGACGACTGGATTATCTACCCCACCTATGACTGGGCTCATGGCCAGAGTGATGCCATCGAAGGCATCACTCACTCGATCTGCACGCTGGAGTTCGCCGATCACCGGCCACTCTATGACTGGTGCTTGGCCCAACTCGATCTGCCGTCGGACAAGCCGGAGCAGACCGAGTTTGCCCGCCTGAACCTCACCCATACCGTGACTTCGAAGCGGAAGCTGAAAGAGCTGGTCGACACCGGCTCGGTCGACGGCTGGGACGATCCTCGGATGCCAACGATCCGAGGGATGCGTCGCCGCGGCTACCCACCTGCCGCCATTCGGGCCTTCATGGATCAGATCGGTGTGGCGAAGACCAACTCGACAGTGGATGTTGAGCTACTGGAGTCGTTCATTAGGACAGAACTCAACGACACCGCACCAAGGCGAATGGGAGTGGTCAAGCCACTCAAAGTCATCATCGACAATTGGCCCGAGGGTCAGGTGGTGATGGTCGAGGCACCCAACCATCAGGCCAATCCCGAAGCTGGGACTCGTCAGGTCCCCTTCAGCGGCGAACTCTGGATCGAAGAAGACGACTTCAAGCTAGAGCCGCCACCCAAGTACTACCGCCTCTCGCCAGGCCAAGAAGTCAGGCTCCGTGCCGCCTTCTTCATAACGGCAACCCACGTCGACACCGATGCTGATGGCAACGTGGTTGCTGTTCATTGCAACTACGACCCGGAGAGCGAAGGCGGACAGGCTCCCGATGGGCGCAAGGTAAAGGCCACGATGCACTGGGTCTCGGCACCTCACGCCGTCGACGCCACCGTCCACCTATACGACCGGCTCTTTATCGACGATCCCGAAGGGACCGAGGGCTCCGAGACCGATCCAGCCCAGGTGCTCAATACCGGAGCGCGGGAGACCACGGCGGCCAAGCTTGAACCAGCGTTGGCTGATTGTCAGCCAGGCGACGTTGTTCAGTTCGAGCGGCTCGGTTACTTCGCAGCCGACCTCGACGATTCGACAGTCTTCCATCGCACTGTCGGTCTGCGTGATGAATGGGCCAACCTTCAGAAACGAAGGGATAACACCCAGGGTTCGGGCAAGCAGAAGGGTTCGGGGCAGAACAAAAACAAGAAGAACCAGCAGAAGCAGAAGAACGCGAAAAGTCAGTAGCGCTGACTCAGGTTCCCCATGGTGTCCAGCGGAAGCGGGTCGCCGTCACTGCTGCTCCGAACACTCCCCATCCGATGATCACCGCCCAATGGCCCCACGGCATCGGCGTACCCTCGATGAACGGGTTGAACGACTCGGTGAGTGCCTGCCCTAGATGCTTGATGGGGAACAGATTGCCGATGGTCGAGATGAAGCTGGGCGTGTCCTCGGTAATGATGAAAATGTCGCTGACGAAGTAGAGCGGAAGCGCAATGGCGTTGGTGAAGGCCGGCGCCGCGTTCACGCTGGGGATGATGGTGGTGAGGGCCAGACCGAGGGCGCAAAACGCTGCGGTTCCGATGATCAGGCTGATGATCAGTGAAGGTACGCCCGAGCTCTGAAGCTGCACATCAAAGACAAGCCACCCGACCAGAACCACCAGCACCGTCATCACCACGGCGATGGCCAGAGAAGCAAGTACCTGCCCGCCGACGAAAACCCAGGGCCGAAGTGGAGTGCCTCGTACCCGTTTGAGAACACCCTGTTCTCGTCGCGTGGTGGTCGTGATGGCCATGTTGACCATGGTCGCCGAGATAATAGAGAGGGCCAGGATGCCGGGAACGTAGAAGTTGGCCACCCGAACCCCGTTGATCTCCTCGTTGCCAAAAATGGAGGTGAAGAGAAACAGGAAGATCAGTGGCAACACCACGGTAAAGAAGGTGGCGGCCGGATTCCGGCGAAAGGTGAGCAGGTCGAACGAACCCTGGGTGCGAAGTTGCGAGAGCCAACTCATTCGGCCACCAATCGGAGGTAGGTGTCTTCCAGCGATGGTCTGATGACCTCGAAACCGGGAAGATCGATGCCGGTGTCGGTCGCCCATCCGGTGATGGCCCGAACCACTCCAATCACATCCTGCTCCTCTGCTTCGACGACGAGCCGTTCGCCTTCCTGCACGAATGGAACGGACAGGCCATCGGCTGTCGTTCCGATCCAGGAAATTCGGGGAATGGCCTTGACCTGCTCCCCTAACTCCTTGGCCGTGCCTCGAGCCACGATCTTCCCTGCGGCGATCACCGCAATCCGGTCGGCCAGTTGCTGGGCCTCATCCATGTAGTGCGTTGTGAGCAGCACGGTTCGACCGAGGGCTCGCAGGTTCTCAATCATCTCCCACGAGTCCCGCCGAGCGGACGGGTCGAAGCCGGTGGTTGGTTCGTCCAGGAAGACCAGTTTGGGATCGCCGATCAACGCCAACGCCAAATCGACCCGGCGCTTTTGACCACCGGAAAGTTTGCCGATCCGATCATCGGCCTTGGCCTGTAGGCCCACGATCTCAATGACTTCATCAACCGGACGGGGCGCCTGATAGTAGGCGGCGTACATCCGAATGGCTTCTCTCGGGGTGAGCTCCGGCTCGACCTCGGACTCCTGGAGGACAATGCCAATCTCTTCCTTCCACGACAGAGGCGCAGTCGCCGGGTCCTGACCCAGGACTTTGACTGAACCGGCGGTCGCGGTGCGGAAGCCTTCGAGAATCTCGATGGTGGTGGTTTTTCCTGCTCCGTTCGGCCCCAGAAAGGCGAAGATCTCACCGTCGTTCACGTCGAGATCGACCCCTTTCACCGCCTCGAAGTCGGCGTAGCTCTTGTGCAGGTCAGTGACTTCAATGGCAAGCGTCATTGCCCCATGTTCCTGACTTCAGGAGGGATCCCGGTACCGGTGATGGCTGTCATCCTCCGCTCAATCGAATCTGAAGATTCGGGGTGGGTGAGGATCCAGAGCTTTTCGGCCTGGACCGCGGCCAACACTGTGGCGGCGACATCAGATGGTTCGATGCCTCCATCGACTCCAGCGCTGAGGAACTCACCGAACCGGGAAGCATGCTCGGAGCCGGCAGCTACCCAGCCGCCCATACCATCGGGCTGGTTCCGGTCAGAGCGGGCGATGCCGGTGCGGACGAACGCAGGACAAAGGACAGAGATCCCAACATTGGATTGGGTGATCTGGCCTTCGTGCCACAGACCTTCGCTCAGACCAACGACGGCAAACTTGGTGGTGAAGTAGGGCGCCATCAACGGGCCGCCCGACATGCCGGCCATCGATGCGGTGTTGACGATGTGCGCCGGTTGCCCATGGGCTTTCATCCGGGGCAGGAATTCGCGACACCCCCACACGACCGAGTTGAGGTTGACATCCATCACCCACTCCCATTGGAGATCGGTGAGCTCCTCGGCCAGACCGGTCGTTGTGACACCTGCGTTGTTGTGCAGAAAGTGGATGTCTCCGAACCGTTCGGTGGCCCGATCAGCCAGCGCCACGATCTCTTCCCGTTTCGATACATCGGTCAGCACCGGCTCAACAGGGATACCGGAGTTGTCGAGGGCGGTGGCGGCCCGCTCCAGGGCCTCGGCTTCGATGTCGCCGATGACGACATTGGCCCCCTCCTCACCCAGACGGCGAGCGACGGCCAGTCCGATCCCTGACGCTCCTCCGGTAATGACTGCGGTTCGACCCTTGAAGTCCTGCATGGCTACCTCCACCTCGCAGGGTAGGCGGTAGCCCGTGAGCCAGACCTTCTTTATCCCGCTGCGCAGGCGGCGACGGCCCGATAGAGCCCGGCCTCGGTGCCAATCAGCTCCATGGACCGTGTGAAGTTGAGTAGATCGCTGGATAAGAGGGCTCCGTCGTCGACCAGGGCGCAGACCCGGGTGACCTCGTTGTCCCACTCGGTCTGACCCCGAACCACCAGATCGTCGGTGAACCAGGTGATCAGAAGTTCGTTGTGCTCGGTCACCAGTTCAAGTTCGGTTGTGACCTCGCTCAGTTCAGCCTCGGTAGCGGCCAGATCGTCTCGGACGTCGCCCAGCTCGTCGCTGACCTCCTGCAACTCATCGGTTGATGTCTTCGCCTCCTGGCTGGCGGCCTGGAGCTCCCGCTCCAGCACGATGACTTCGCCCGGGCGACCGGATGCTGCGACCCGAGAGTTCACCGACTCGGTCAGGCTCTTTTCGGCCTCGAGAGCAACTCGTTCGTTGTCTGAGGATCCAGACACGTAGCCGATGGCGAGACCGCTAGCCCCGAGTGCCAACGCCAGAAGCTGAAGGCGACGCCGACTGCGACTGGCGGCCGCTGACCGGTTCCGGGGATAGCTGGGTGGCCGGTTGCGGCCGCCCTTCGATGGCGGGACTGCCTGCGCCCGCTCGGCCGGTGTGGCGGTCGCTTTCGCTCTGTTTGTGCCGGCGATCTTGCCGACTGGAGTAGCCGACCTGGTCCCTTCGGTGATCGGGGCGAACGATGGCGCTCGAGTCTCGTCTCGATCGGCGAACAGCGACCGGCCAGGCGCTGGGTCGTCCTTTCGACGACGAGGCAACTCAGTCGCAGCCGGCTCCAAGCGAACGACTCGGCGTTCTGCACCCGAACTCACCTCGAAGAGCGAAGGATTCTCGCCGCCAGTAGTGGCAACCCTCGGATCGTTGGGCCGGTCGGTGCTCCGGCGACCTGGGATGAAGGTGGTGTCCTGGTCGGCCTCGAGTCCGAGTTGGATGTCTTCGATCTCGAGATCATCGATCTTCATGTCGGCAATCTGAAGCCCGTCGATCTGCACCCCCTCAATCTGAGCGCCCTCAATCTGAACGCCCTCAATCTGAACGCCGTCGATCTCCAGATCGGACGTGATGGTGACGTCGTCCCTGGTCAGAAGGGTCCAGTGAGAGCCATCCCAGAATCGTTGGTCCGATTCTCCCGTTGGATCTCGGTACCAGCCCGGGATCGTGTGGAGTTCGTTGGAGTGGAGGAGATTTTCAGCCATGGGTGAGTGCGCGTCGCTTGTCCGGCCAACTCCAGCCCGGCATAACCGTATCTCGTCGTCACCGCAGAACGCGGATGGTGGTGACGGTGACGCTCTAGACGGTCTTGGCAGCCCGACGACGGAGCATTCGCTGCACGAGCCGCAAGGCCGCGGCGCCAGCCATAGCAAGTTCGGCAGCAGAAACCGCCGAACCTCCGCTGCTATCAGCTGCGCCGAACTTGGCAGCCATCTCGTCGCTCACCAGGCCTCGTCGATTTGCGAGCCGAAGCGCGGTGTTGCCAACAATGGCGACATCGGTGACTCGCCCGACAACGGGAAAGCGGCGAAGCCCCGGTGTCTTGGAAATGGCCTTGCTTGAAAGAACGCTGTTCAAAAGACCCATTGCCCCACGTTAACGGGGTGGCTGACTTAACTGATTTCCGACAGCAGCGACTCGACTTCCATAGCGGCAGCGACCGATTCGAGCGCACCAATGACAAGGTCACCGAGTTCACCTTCGACCGACCCGAGAGTCCAGAGGTCGTCCATGACATCTTCGATGAGTCGACGGATGCCCTGGTCGGTGGTCGACTCGTAGGCCTCTTCAAGCCACTGGTGGCACCGAATGAAGCTCAAACCTGCGGTCTCGACATCGAGACGCTCGCTGATCTCCCGACCTGGTTGGTCGGAGGACGTGTCGGTAGAGGTGAGCCTCTCGTTGGGGAAGCCGGTGGTGGATGTCGTTTCCATATAGGCCTATCGGCCTATGCCAAACGACCTATGAGGACTCCGACAAAAGTTTTTCCGATGATGGCCGGTTATCCAAGCGCAGTGCGGCCACTGCCAAGGCACAAGCAACCCCGACAAGAAGAAACACGGCGGGGCCGAAGCTGCCTCGGTCGGCCAAAAGGCCAACCACGACGGGGCCGCTCACCCCACCGATCTCACCAGCGGTGAAGTACAGGGCTGCGGCTCCGGCCATATTGGCCGGCCCGACCTCGTCGTGATCCATCAAGAACAACATGGCCACCGGCAACACGGCCGACCGCATGGCTCCGTACAGCAGGATTCCCATAGCCGAGGCTGGGCCCCAGCCGAAGGCCAGCGGTAGCAGACCAACACCGAGCAACAGATAGAAAATCACCAGCAGCGGCCGCCGGATCTCCGGCCGAGCTAATCGGGGCAACAAGATCCCGGCCGCCAAACCGGGGACACTGACGATGGCCGCCCAGAATCCAGCACTAGTCGGCGAGAGCCCATGGTCTCGAAGAAGCTCGGGGAGCCAGTTGGCTATGGCGTGGTTGATGAAGAAGGTGAGGATGGCCAACAACAGGATGTGACGGACCATGGGCACAGACAGCAATGCCCGATTCGGGACACGACCAGCAATGGATCGTTTCCACGGACTGGCCACCGAAACCGGCGGCCGGGCGGTAACCGCCCAAAAGGCCAGGCCTAGTAGCACCGCGACGCCGGCGTAGGCCGCCACCACCAGCCGCCACTGATCGTCGAATGCTGGCATTAGTACTGCATTGGCGGTGAGCAGCGCGGCCATGAAACCAACGACCGGCCCGCTAACCGCGATGCCAACGGCCAGACCTCGCTCTTCGGGGCCGAACCAGGCACTCACCAGAGTGGGAGCGCCGATGGAGATCAACGGACCACCGAGACCGAAGACCCCGACTGCCGCCGCCAGGCTGTACCAACCCCCGGCTCCGGCCCGAAGGAAACCGGAAACAGCAACCAGAGCGATTCCGACCAGCAGCCCCGACCGCAAACCGACTCGATCGAGGAACTTGCCGGCCGGGATGGCCGCGCCGAGGTACACGAATTGCCAAGCACCGAGCACAGAGCCCATCTGGGATCGGCTTAACCCGAGATCGTCGCTGATGTCCCCCACCAGCGGCGCCACCGAGCGGGATACCAAGCCGAAGCCGACGTAGAGGCCAGCGGTTACCGCCAGTAGGGCCCACCGGTACCGGGGTTGATCTGACGGTTCGGCGGCTGACGAGTCGTTGGCAGACAGACGAACACTCTAGATCAGCTGCCCAGACCAACCCGGCCCGATTGGGGGTCGAAGCAGGTGGCAACGGCCAACGCATCGAATCGAAGGGTGCGGCCGGCGCCGAGGGCGTCGAGGGTGACGACAACGCTCCAGTTGCGGCCCTCGGCCGCCGCCTCCACTGCCTCCAGAACCAATGTGGGGCAGAGTTCTATCTGGTCGATGCTGGCGCCGATCACCCCGGCCGCTACAACCTCAGCCACGATGTCGTTGTGGCGGGCTACCAGACAGACCCCGGTGGTTGCTCCATCGGCAATTGGGACAGCGGCCACGGTCTCGACATCGGTGAATCCGGTCGCTAGATCTTCACCCCGGTCGGCCAACAGCCAGTCGACGGCTTCAGCAACCGCCCGCCGCTCGAGCAATGCTTCGTGGCTCAACTCGGTGTGCAGGTAGGTGGCCGGTCGATGGGTTGTTCCCGGTTCGACGTTGCTCATTGAGCAGTCGGGAAGTTGCTCGACCGGGCCACAGAGCAGAACCGGGTCGATGCCTACGGTACGCAACACGCCTGAAAGCGCTGCCCCGTCCAAGGTCATGAACGGCCCCTTGGACCGACTAGCTCGACCGAAATGAGACGACCATGCCTCGGCCAGATCGGCATCGGCCCGCATCGCCGGCTTGAGCTTGACTGGGGCCAGACATGAGACAAGGGGACGGTGGCTGTAGCGAACAGCACCATCCTGGCCATAGGACGCACCGGTGATCAACACGACACCGACCACATCCAGGTAGGGGCTTTGGCGAAACATCACCACCCGATCACCGGGAACTGGACCATCGACTGGGCTCGCTGGTAGGTCGCCTGGTGACCACGGCCCTCCGTAGTGGGTCGTGGTGGAGAGCATCGAGGGGCGCCAGAGGTCGGGAATGGACAACGACGGCTCGTAGGCGTCCCACTCGAGAACCTGCGGGTCGGTGGCCAGTCTATTGGCCGGGTCGACACGGTATTTGGCCAGCCACACCCTGTGTTCAAGGGCCAAATCAAAGGTTGGGGTCGCGGTCCGGTCCGGGCCGGCCAAAGGCGTCGGCAGTTGGTTCGGTTTCACGTCGTAGACGGCAATCGAGTCCATGACGCCACTATGACCAGGGGGTGTGACAGTCAGTTTTCCAACCGCCCAGACAACCAGCCCATACAGCCAGAACAAGGGTGTGCGCCGATGGCAGTAACCTCGAACGCGGAGGCCCCGAGCCCGGGGAGACGAGCGTGAGCGACCACAACACCCAGCCTCAGCCCCCGGTGCCTCCGACCCCACCGTTGCCACCGACTCCGCCGGTCCCTTCAGCCCAGCCAGACATGCAGGAAGGGCCGGTCGACGGTCTGATCGTGCGGATTGGAACCTCGGTCCATCGGTTCGCGCCAACGGACAGACTGGTGCTGGGTCGGGACCCCGAGTGCGACATCGTCATTGACAACGAACACATCAGCCGCCACCACCTCGAGCTCAGCCGACCGGGCCGTATGTGGCAGGCCTCCAATCTCAGCCAGAGCACGGGCACATCGTTCAACGGCCATGAAATGGTCTCGCAGCCCATCTTTGAACGCACTCGCCTCGAGATCGGCGGCCACACCGGTGTGATCGTCGAACTCGAACCGATCTCACCCCCCGCCCCAAGAGTCTCGCTCTTCTCCGACATCAAAGAGCTGCCACAGGCTGACCTCACGGCATCCACCGCCGGACCTTCGGTGGTCGAACGACCGGTCGGCAGCAACACGGTTCGCATCGGCCGGGACCCAAGCAACGATCTCGCCATCGATGATCTACAGGTCTCGCGCTTTCATGCCGAGGTCGAGTTCCGAGATGGCAGTGACCCCGTCATCCGCGATCTCGGTAGCAGCAACGGCACCTACATCAACGGGTTCCGAACTCCCCAAGCACTCCTCCAGGCAAACACCGTCGTCACCCTTGGCCACACCAGTCTGGTTCTCCGTAACGGGCAGCTCATCCAATATCGAGATGAAGGCCTGCTCGACTTCGACGTAGAGGGCCTCGAAGTCCGAGGCGACCAGGACCGCCTGCTTCTCCGTGACCTCTCGATCAGCGTGCCACCCCGCACCCTGCTGGGCGTTCTCGGGCCATCGGGAGCCGGGAAGTCGACCTTCATCAAGGCCGTTGTCGGTGCTGTGCCCACGACTCGGGGCGAGGTGCTGTACGGAGGCGTCAACCTGCTCAAGAGCCTCGACGCTGCACGTCAGAGCATCGGCTACGTCCCTCAGGACGACATTCTCCACGGCGCGTTGACCGTTCGGAAGTCGTTGACCTATGCCGCCCGACTCCGGCTCAGTAGCGACGTGACCGACGCTGAGGTCCAAAATCTGGTCGACAAGGTGCTCCGGCAACTGGTTCTCACAGGACACGACACGAAACGCATCGACCAGCTGTCCGGCGGCCAGCGAAAGAGGGTGAGCACCGCCATGGAGCTGCTCACCGAACCACCATTGCTGGTGCTCGACGAGCCTTCGTCGGGTCTCGATCCCGGCAACGAGAAGTCGTTGATGGAGTTGCTCCAGTCGCTGGCCAAACAGGAGACCACCGAGGACAACAAGCCGGTCGGTCGGCGAGTGCTCGTGGTGACCCACAGCGTCCAGAGCCTGGCCCTCTGCGATCTCGTTCTGGTGCTCGCTCCCGGCCCCGAGAACGACCCCGGCGGTCGCCTGGCCTTCTACGGTCCACCGGAACATCTCCTCGACTACTTCGGGGTCGAGGATTCAGCCGAGGTATTCCGAGCTCTTGAACAAGACGCCGAGCGGGACTGGTTCGCCCAGTTCGAGCAAAGCCCGTTCCATGAACCGGTCGTCCATACCGATGCCGTGCAATCCGAAGGCTCTGATCGACCGGTTCGTTCGCCCCTCGGGTGGTTTCAACAGTTGCTTCTTCTTACCCGGCGCTACGTCCGGGTGATGACCGCCGACACGACAAATCTGGCCATCCTGGCCGCTCAGGCACCGGCCATCGGCATCATGTTGGCCCTCGTCGGTTCCGGCGGTTTCAAGCTCGGAGACAACGGGGCACCATCCTCCAAGCTCATCATCCTGCTGCTCGGCTTGGTCCTGGCCGTTACCTATGTCGGCGCCTCCAACAGCATCAGGGAGGTGGTCAAGGAACGACCCATCTTCCTCCGAGAACGGGCGCTGGGCTTGCGACCAAGCGCCTACCTGGCGTCCAAGATGTTGGTGCTGACGGCCATCACCTCGCTTCAGGCCTTCCTGCTCACCGTCTTTGGCACCCTCACCGCCGGAGGTGTGACCGCCGCCGATTCACTCGGCTTCCTGGGAAGCCAACCCCGGCTCGGACTGCTCGTCTTCATGACCATCTCCGGTATGGCAGCGGTCGCCCTCGGCCTGATGATCTCGTCACTTGTGACCAACTCCGACAAGGCGATGTCGTTGCTGCCGGTGATCCTGCTCGGCATGTACCTGTTGTCCGGTGGTCCGACCAACATCGACGCCATTCCGATTCTCGGCCAGCTCAGCTACCTCAACTCGGTCCGGTTCGGGCTATCGGGTTCGGCCATGCTCACTGACGCTCCGACCTTGCTGGCCTGTCCCCCCACCGACGGGCCCGGCGCAGTCGATACTGCGTTGACGGCCGAGCGTTGCCGTTCCAGCTGGGAACCATCGAAGCTGGGGCTCACCCTGAACGCTGTCGCACCCCTAGTATTGGGCTCGGTCATGACCGGCGCCGCCGTGTTCCGTTTGGGTCAGCGAAGGCACTAACTGGCTCTAGGAGCCGGTGTAGACCGAGTAACCACCAAAGTCGAGGGTCTCGGCCAAGAGCGCCTGGTAGGCGTCGGCCTCCTGCCGGCTCCGAAGTTCCGGCTGATCGACAAAGAGGTCTTCCCTCAGAACCGAACCGTGCTCGGCCACCCGCTGATCAGCACGGTGACCGTCGCGGTGTTGCTGCAGTCGTTCGGCTGGCTCCAGGTGAGTCTGACCGATGAAGACAGTGACACCCGTCGGCTTGTCGAGGTCGAGGTGGCCGCTGAGCTGGACGACGTACACCCAAAAAGAACGGCCCTTCAGGCCAAGGCGGTCGGCTTGCTCAACCGCCAGCTCGAAGTTTCGCCACGCCTCAAGTGAGGCCGAACGAGAAAGATCGAGCTGCAAGGCGCGCCTGGTTTCGGTCATCGACTGATCATGACGTGGCTCGGTACGCCTCATCATGGGCAAAGCTTCCCCACCGGGCGGTTCACGTTGACGTCGTGGCTCAAACGGACCACACCGGTTAGAGCAGGTCGACTGTGACCATCAGGCCATGGTGATCACTGAGGTAGAAGGTGTCGTCGTCGACCTTCCACGGTTTGTCGAGCACCTCGACGTTGCTTACCGAGACTGCCTCGGTGGCGAAGAACCTGGTGAAGTAGGCCGAGAAGGCTGCGATGTCGGCGTGGAACCGGTTGCGTTTGCCATCCCAGGTCGGCTTTGGCGGCTTCGCTCCGACCAGCCCAGCGTCGGCCAGCGGTTGGACTTCGTCCACTCTGGTGTTGGTATCGCCGATGATCAGCAGGTGTGGCGTTGGTGACGACTCCACCACGTCAGCCAACTGTTCCAACCGCAACCCGGTGGCGCCGGGGCCGGGGGCCAGATGTACGTTGGCCACGGTCAGTCCCGAAGCCAGTGTGATCAGCACTGCACAGCCATCGACGACGGTGACGAGTGGTCCGCTCGTCGACCCCGAGGCCTGCCGCTCGTCCGCCATCAACTGATGGGTGCAAAGGGTTGCCAGCTGCCCCTGGTGAGAGGTCGGATTGGCTCGGACCATGTCATGGGTTTCCAGAAACGGAACCATCCCCGGAAGCTCCTGGAAGAGAACAATGTCGGGGGCACAGTCGAGTACCCGTTCCCTTACCGCCTGTTCGGTGTGCTCGATGCCCCAGGTGTGCGGCGCCTGAGCCGACCGCTCCAGCATGGCCAGGTTCCAGGTGAGGACAGAGAGCGGCATTACGCGCCGCTGGGCCCGGCCGCTACCTCAACCTCGAACTCCAGCAGGGTGGCGCCCATGCTGACCGGCGGTGGTGCTGCCCCGTCGTCTCCGCCAGCTGAGTCGGGCTGAGCGTGGGCGTTTCGAGCGCCGTCGCCGTCCCGCCAGCCCTCGTAGGCTGCCTGGTCGGCCCACCGGGTGTAGACGAACCACCGAGTTTCGGTGTCACCGGTTGGCCGCAGGAGCTCGAACCCCTCGAACCCCGCAACGTCACTCAAGCTGTCCATTCGGGCGGTGAATCGCTTGACGATCTCGTCGCCAGCCTGCGGCGGAATGTCGAGCGCATTGATCTTCACAACAGTCATGCGGCCTGTCTATCGGGTCTCGCTCTTCGTTTCAGCTGGAGTGTTCAGCTAGAGCTCGTTCTGACAGACGCATAGTGTCGTTACCACAGGCGTTGCATCGGCACGCCCCGAGCGTTGGGACAACTCCATGAGAATTCTCGCCGGCACCAGCAAAGGGGTGTTCACCATCGATGGCGACACGCCATCACCGGTTCTCGAAAGCGGCGGCGTCCGCGATCTGACTCCCGTCAACGGCCGGCTCTTTGCCGGCACCGGGGCCGGGGTGTTCGTCTCCGACGACAACGGCGACACGTGGACCTGCACCGGCATGACCGACCGGGAGGTGTGGCAGATTCGGGGCCAGCCCGGGAGCGACTCGGTGGTGTATGCCGTGTGCCAACCGGCCGGCCTCTTTCGCAGCGAGGACGGTGGCGATTCGTGGTCTGAGATAGAGGCCTTTGCCGCGGTGCCCGAGGCAGCCGACTGGTGTGTACCTCTCGATCCTCCGCTGCCGGGGCGTGCTCGGGCGCTGGTCATCGACGAGCACGATCCGAAGAAGCTGTGGGTGGGGGTCGAGGTGGGCGGCATCATGCGCACCACCGATGGCGGCGAGACATGGCAGCTCGATCGCCCAGGAGACAATCCTGATCTCCACATGATGTTCCCGCACCCGCAGGACGAGGGCGTGTTGTTCGCCTCGACCGGTTACGGGCGGGAAGACCACATCGCGGAGGAGATCGAAGGCAACGCCGGGGTGTTTCGTTCCGACGACTACGGCGAAACCTGGAGCTATGCCTGGAAGGGCATCACGCCCAGGTACTCCCGGCCGATGTGCATCGACCAGCGTGCTCCCTACGCCCTGACCGTGGCCAGTGCACCGACTGCGTTCTCCAACTACAAAGAAGACGGTGGCTCGAACGCCATGTTGTTCCGCTCGGTCGATCAGGGAGCGTCATGGCATTCGTTGTGCGATCAGGCCCACTCCCCCAGCAGCGCCAACTTCCATGGCCTCACCGTCGATCCGGAACATCCGGGAGGGGTCGTGGTCGGGACCGATACCGGCGAAGTGTGGAGGGTGAGCGACAGCGCCGAGTGGACGTCGGTGAGTGATGGCCTTCCGGCGGTCCTGTCGCTGGCGGTCGTGGCCTGATGGGCGACGAATCGACGGCACGCATTTCGGAGGCCGGCTTCGATCTGGATCACACCGACAAGCTGCTCACCACCACCCGGGCAGTCCGCAAGCGCCTCGACTTCGATCGCGAGGTTTCCGATCAGGTCATCCTGGACTGCATTGATCTGGCCGAGCAGGCACCGACCGGCGGTAACGATGCCAGCCGTCGCTGGCTTGTGGTCCGGAACCAGGAGATTAAGGACAAGCTGGGCGACCTCTACCGGGAGACCGGTCAGTTCTTCCTCAATGCCCGTGGCCGGCTCGACGGCACCGGCCATGCCAAGGAGCAGGTTGTTTCGTCGAGCTCCTACCTTGTCGAGAATATGGCCAAGGCTCCAGCCCTGGTCATCTGCGCCATCTGGGGCATCCACGACAACAGCGGCCGACCCGGGCTGTTCGACTCGGCCGTGCCATCGGCGTGGAGCTTCAACCTGGCGCTTCGATCGAGGGGTCTCGGTTCGGCCTACACCACCATGCTGAACGGTCGGGCGGAGGAGTTGGAAGAGATTCTCGGCATTCCGCCCGGCGTCACCACGCTGGTCACGTTCCCGGTGGCCTACACGGTAGGCACCGAGTTCAAGCCGGCACCCCGTCGACCGGCGACCGAGATCACCTACTTCGACCAGTGGGGATTCACCCGCTCCCAGGGGTCGGCCGATGGTTCGGCCAAGGTCGCCGATGGACAGGGAGTCGTGGTCGAGGTCGACACCGATGCTCGACCGGACACCGTCTGGCCCATCATCGCCGACATCGCCATGCCGGCTCAGTTCTCTGAGGAGTTCCAGGGCGCGGAGTGGAGCACCGATGGCGAGCCGGCTGTCGGATCGACGTTCGTAGGTCACAACAAGATCGGTGATTTCGAGTGGGAGGTCACCTGCCATGTGACCGAATGGGAACCGCTAAACACCTTCGAATGGCGGGTGACCGATCCCGACAACCCGGGAGCGGTGTGGCGCTTCGATCTGGCCGAGCAGGGCGCTGGCAGTCGGCTGCGGTTCTCCATGCTTATCGGCCAGGAGAACAACGGCACGGTTCCCCAGGCGTTGAAGGACCCGGCCAAGGAAGAGAAGGTCCTCAACCGTCGTCGCCAGACCCTGAAGGACAACATGCAGGCGACCGTCGACGGGGTGAAGGCGCTCGCTGATGGCTGATCCAACACCTCAGCCCAGTCCGGCCACTGCCGAGTACCAAGCAGTGGTCGACCATGTTCTGACCACCACCAGGGGTGTCCGTCGACGTCTCGACTTCGATCGACCGGTCGACGATCAGACGATTCTCGACTGCAT